>CAKKQG010000068.1:1674-5548 GCA_919901875.1 Anaerolineales bacterium | reverse complement strand
TGCATTTTCGTTTTCCCGATGACCATCAACCTATATTTCATATATGATTGCACAAAGCTTATTATACGAAAATGCTGGGTAACGGCAATTGCGGAATTCAAGCAATCATAGGCATCGCTAAATGCTGCGCTATTTTCTCACTTCTTGCTCTTCTTCATCTACCACACCTCTTACGCGATCAATGTGGAGAGCGTTTTCAAAGGATCGAACATCATCAGAACACAGCCGCAACAACTCCAGCCACAAGAATACTTGTAACGAATGTGATCACTGTGCCGATCAAGAAACCACGAAAATGAAATCCGTAATCTTTATAGCCTGCCAGACCCTCCGTTCCGGGCAGGATGATGAAGCTTGGGCAAATGGCGACGACGATGAGCCAATCGAGTACAAGCCAATCTAATAGGTTGAAGATTGAGAACATGACGAATAAATGAACAAAGGCGTCCAGAAATGGAATGTCGCCACTTGCGTGAGTACGCACCTCTTGAAATGACATGGCGACAATACCGAACAACACCGCTATAAAAAATATGGCGACCGGGATTCGTTGACGTTTTGACCGCTCACTCATCGGACCATACTTTGCTTGTATATCCGGCGGGTAGTCCTTGAGCATGATCTCCGGGTTAATTCTGGTAAGTATCAAGATCAACGTGAACAGGACTGCGCTTAAGATAACGCCATAGATGAGAGCATGGCTAACGATTGGCAAAAGCGTCATAACTTGTGATACGGGAAAGAGTTGCGCCGTTTTCTCACTTCTTGCTGCTCTTCCTCATCTCTTTCACCCCTTGCGCGATCAGTTTGGCAAGCACGCTCGTATCCACATCCTCTAACTTGTTGATATACAAGCACGATTTTCCTAACTTGTGCTTGCCAAGTTTTTTCAACAGCGCATCGTATCGCTCAAAGCCGGGCATGATATAGAGCGTCAGGTTTTGGGCGCGCGGCGAGAAGCCGGTGAGAGGCCAGTCACCTTCGCGTCCGCTAGCACCTTTGTAGTGATAGCTTCCAAAGCCCACAATGCTACTGCCCCACATCTTCGGCTTTTCCTTCGTCACCTTTTGCATGATCTTCGAAATCGTGAAGGCATCTTTGCGTTTCGTTTCATCCTTGATGCCGTTAAGAAATTTGGTGACGCTTGCTTTGTTGAGTTTTGTTTTTAGTTCAGCCATTGTTAATCTCCAATCTCCAATCTCTAATCTCTAATCTCCAACGTCCAACGTCCAACCTCTAACTTCTAGATTTCCCCAAACCCCTCCACGATTCTCGCAATATGCCGCGCCGCGTTTTCAAAATCAATCAAACGCACATTCTCATCGGGCGCGTGCGTGCGGCTGTTGGCATAACCGACTCCGGCGCGCACAACCGGAATGCCGCCAAGCGGTTTAGCAAAGGCATACACCGGACTACTACCGCCGTTCATCGGGCGAATGATGGCGCGTTTCTGATACACCTCTTCGGCGGTGCGGCTCGTCAATTCCACAAAGGGATTGTCGGGGCTTGCCTTGTAAGGCCACATGCGCCCTTTACCTTTGGTAGCAATCACATCGTCGAATCCTTTTTCTTTTAGATGCGCGCACAACTTTTCAAAAATATCATCCGGGTCTTGGTCTGGCACTAAACGGAAATCCATCTTCACCGAAGCGCGGCAGGGGATCACCGTCTTGCTGCCTTCACCGTTATAACCGGCGATGATGCCCTGAATGTTGCACGTCGGGTTAAATACGGCGCGCTCAATATCTTTCCCGCTCAGCCCGCCCACGAACTGGCGCACGTTGTATTTCTCGCGCAACCACGGCTCGGTCTGTGTCGCTTCGTCAATGAATTTCAAATCCAATTCCGAAGGCGGTTTGGCGTCATCGTAGAATCCGCGAATTAAAATTTTTCCATCGAATGATCGCAACGTAGTCAACACTTCAATCAATCGCCACGCTGCATTGGGCAAGTTATGTGCGCTGCCCGAATGTGCGTCCATACTCATCGTCTCCGCTACAAGTTCTACTTTCAACACGCCGCGCGCGCCCAATAAATTCACCGGATGACCTTGATGATCGATCCCGCCCTCTTCCCAGATTGCGCCGTGAGACTTTAATAGATCAAGATGATCGAGCACAAACTGCGCGATGTATGGACTCCCCATCTCCTCTTCGCCCTCCACCACAAAGGTGATGCCGCACGGCAGCGCGCCGCCGTTTGCCTCTCGTGCCGCGTCCACTGCGGCGATGCGCGCCATCATCTCGCCCTTATCGTCCTTCGCTCCACGCGCGTATAACGCTCCATCGCGCACAGTCGGCTCAAAGGGCGGAGTCGTCCACAGCTCTAACGGCTCGGGCGGCTGCACATCGTAGTGATTGTAAAAAAGCAACGTGCGCTCCGATTTACCTTTGGCTCTGCCGACGACGACCGGGTTGCCGGGCGTTTCGAATGTTTGGGTTTCGAATCCGTGCCGCAGCAGAGTCCGCGCTACCGTGTCGGCGCATTCGCGCATCACCGGGCCCCCTTGCGCCGAGATGCTCGGATGCTTGCACAGCTCAATCGTCTCATCAATGTAACTATTGAGATTCTTTTTCAAAAAAGAATCGATCTGTTCTGCTTTCTGCGACATCATTAGCTCCTTCAAATCGGTTTTACTGATTACTGATCACTGATCACTGATCACTGCCTACTGCTTCACCTGCTTAAACAAAAACTCCGTGATCAGTTTCGTCGCGCTCGGCGGGTAAACATGACCCACATCGTAATGGATCAACACCACCGATGTGTTCTCTTTACAGCCATCATACACTTCCCAAGTTCTCTCCTCAATTTTTGAGATCGTCGGCGTCAAGGCGCAGCCATTTGCTTGCGCCCAAAATTTTATCGCCTCATTCGCCGACACATATTGCATCGCGTGCCACATATCCCAGCCGCCGCCGATGGGGCGTATGCCATCCGTCCAGCCATGCACCTTGATGAATGAGATTCGATTCTTGGGCGGGCGATAAGCGATCTGCGGAGCGTCAACCGAACTGCCCATCGCACCGGCAAACTCGCCCGCCGCCGCAAACACATCGCTCATCTCGCTCGCCACGTAATGCGCCATGTCGCCGCCGTTGGAATATCCCGCCGCGTAGATTCGTTTCGTATCTACGTTGTAACGCGATTTTAAATTCGCCACCAACGCGCGGACGAATCCAATATCGTCAATGTTATTTTGTTGAGCGTAACCGCAACAGTGAAGCGCATTCCACGACGCGCCGTTTTCATTCGGCGTCATCACCCCTTGCGGATACACGCCGATGATCTGCTTCTCCTGCGCGGGCGCGAGCCAGCCCAAACCAATCGCAAAAATTTCTATGGTCGCGTTCAATGGATGAAACGCCACCAACATCGGAACGGCTTTCAAGTCGTTATACGATTCGGGAATGTATAAACCATATTCGCGTTTTGCGCCTTTGTAATTAAATGATTGAACGCTGTAACCTGATCTAATGGAGAGCGGGGCTCGCGTCGGGGATGCCGCCTCTGGTGTGGGACCGTAAGCAACAGGTGCCGCCGCCGTTGCTGTGGAAGCAATCGTCATCGTCGCGGCTGGCGTGGCTGTCACAGGATCAAGAGTCGGCGTCACCGTAGGGTGCCGCGTCAGCGGAGTCAACTCATCCCCTTCTCCTTCTCCACTCAAGAAGATCAGGAACACTCCGCCTATCGCCAACAACACAACTATGAGACGCATCGAGTTTGAAGATTCTTTCTTGCCGCGTCGTAGTTCCATATATTACGTGAGAGCTAAGCCGTCATTGCGAGAGATAAACCGTCATTGCGAGCGCACTTCGCGAAGCAATCTCAGACTCTACCGACACTAGATTGCTTCTCGAAGACTCGCAATGAC
>CAKKQG010000068.1:0-1574 GCA_919901875.1 Anaerolineales bacterium | reverse complement strand
ATCCAACCGTCATTGCGAGCGCACTTCGTGAAGCAATCTCAGACTCTACCGACACTAGATTGCTTCTCGAAGACTCGCAATGACGAATACAACGCAAGATCCAACCGTCATTGCGAGCGCACTTCGTGAAGCAATCTCAGACTCTACCGACACCAGATTGCTTCTCGAAGACTCGCAATGACGAATCTTGCGTTTGATACTTCTTTTCCTTTATCTCCTTTGCTTCCTCTATTTCCTTCTCCGTCAACTTGCCCTCGATCAATTTCAAATTTAATTTTTCTACGAAACCTTGCGCCAACGCTTGCGCCACCGTTTGATATGGAACGGCTCGCCCTAACGTGCCCTCCAACGTGATCGCTCGACCTCGCAGGCGATCCTTTGCTTTCTCCCTTGCCTCTTCGTTCTCAAACTTTAACACATCACATATCCGCGCGATGTCACCTGTAAGCGGCAATGACCCGTGTTGTAATACCATACCCTGTTTTCGCGCTTGCGCGCTGCCAATTAATTTTTTGCCGATCACCGTAATCTCGTAATTCGATGGGACTTCAAAGCAGATCACCTCACCCCCAACCCCCTCTCCTGATGCTGGGGTTCGCATCAGGAGAGGGGGCGAAGGGGGTGAGGTTACTATCAAATCCATCAACTCCAATCCGCGCATCAACCCCTCACTCAAACGGCGATAGCTTTCCACGATCCCGCCCTCCACGCGTGGATCGTCTTGCTTGGTCACAACCGAATAGGTGATCTCGTCAATATGCAGAATCGCTTTGCCGCCCGTCGGTCTTCGCACGATTCCGTAGCCAAACGATTTGAGTCGATCAAGATCAACATCCTCTATCGCCTGAGCATGACCGAGTGACAGGCACGGCGGACTCCAATCGAAGAAGCGCAACGTGGGCAACGACTCGCCCAACGCAACCGATGACATGATCGCCTCATCAATCGCCATATTCATCGCGCCATCTGTTGCCTCAGTTATTAGTAAACGCCACTTTGCTAAAGAGTATTCACTCATTGCGCATCACGCCTCCCTCGACTGCGCGATGCCCCTTCGACTTCACTTCGTTCCGCTCAGGGTGCATCGCTCCGCTCGGGATGCTTGTTTGTATCTCACGCATCACGTATTACCTCATCCACACTCAACAACTTTGTCTTCAACACCCTCTGCGCCTTTCGGATGTCCAGAGTCAAATCGGCGGGGCGTTTGGTGCCGCTTTCGGTGATAGAACTTTTTACAACATAGCCTTCGGGATCGATCTTCAAATGGTTGAGTAGTTTCAATCCATACTCCCAACGATTGAGTCGTTGAGGTCCCGCCACATTTAAAATGCCGCTCAATTTGCTTTCGGCAACTTCGAGTAATGCCTGCGCCAAGTTATCCACCCATATCGGGCAGCGGTATTCGTCTACAAATAATTTCACCGTTTGCTTTTTTTTGATTCCATCCACGAGCCACGCCGTTTGTTTATCAATCGGATCGAAGCCGTAGATCAATGAAGGACGGACGATCAACGCTTCGGGCATGGCGCTGATGATGAATCCATCGGCGTAAGCTTTCGCCGCGCCGTAGG
>CAKKQG010000067.1 GCA_919901875.1 Anaerolineales bacterium | reverse complement strand
TCGCGCATGGCGAGCGCCGCTTCGCGTGAGCGAACCATCACGACCAGATCGCCCACGCCAGCATAGACCACATCGGCGGCGACCTGTATTTTGCCAACAGGCTCAAGTTTTTTGTTGAGGGGTTGAACGGTGAGAAGCTTAACGCCTTCAAGGTCTTGATACTTGAGAGTGCAAACAGCGGAACCGAGGACGCGACCGAACAGCATGAGTAAATAGTAATTAGTAATTGGAGATTAGAGATTGGGGATTTGCAATCAGAAATCCCAAATCAAAAATCAGAAATCATTTCATTCCCGAAATCACTTTTTGTATCGCCGCGTCGAGTGAACGCGAATCGACTCCACTGCCACCGAGACGAGCCATCACTGCCGCCTTCACGCGGCGAATGAGTTCGTCTTGTGAATCTGGCGTTTGCGTTTGCATCGTGGGTGGGGGCGCGGATACAGAGGCGGCAGCCGTTTGACTCTTGTTGAGCTTAACGCCCAACTTCAACGCCACCTCTCGCGCTAGATCGGTTAATACCACATCGTCGTTGACATCAACACTCGTCACGCCGCGTTTGTGCATATCTTGAATATCATGTTCGGTATAAAAAATTTTTCGCGCCATAAAACTCTCCCTACGGAATACGCACTACGCATTACGTGTTTCGTATTCCGTATTGCGTACAGTGCTACCCCTTCATCGGCTTCCCATCAATATCTTCAATCGCCTTCACCGCCGCATTGCGCGCTTGGATGATCTCGGCTTCTGATCCTGACAGCCACATGCGTCCGAAGCGCCCGACTGATGAGACGTGTAAAATTTTGATACTTGAACCTTTTTCGGATTCGTTGCAAGCATAGTTGATGTATGCCGCAGGCGCGCATTCCAACACTAACATCGTCTCGCCCGGCACCAGCATCGAGCCGCGACGAAATCGATTCAACAATTGCGCTTGATACGGGTCAACATTCGTGATCACTTGAATAGAAGCGATCTCTGGTTTGACGCGGTCTTTCACGGTGAGTCCGAGTCGATCTAACACAATGCGTCCTGCTTCGAGAACTTCGGATTGTGATCTGGAGTGAACTTCAAACATGCCAAACTCGCGCTCAACCAATTGCGCGCCCGGTTTGGCTTCGGTGCTTTTCACGGCGATGTCTACCATGCGAAAGGCTTCGTTGCCCGGCGCCATTTCAATGTAGAGCGATGCCATGCCTTCGGTGGGCAAATCGCCTTGGGTGATCGTGCCGACGAATGCCGCATACTGTGGCTGCATACGATCTAAGTAAGAGTAACAACGGAGTTCAAATTTATCGGTAGCCATTTAATAAAATTACCTTTTCTGATAACTACTCAGCCGTTTCGTCATTGCGAGCGCACTTTGCGAAGCAATCTCGGTCACGCCCTGAGATTGCTTCGTCGCAAAGAACGCTCCTCGCCACGACGCTTGAGCAATTACCTCTTCTGTTTGTTTGCTACTTCCAAAAGATAAAACAACAAATCTTGTTCAAACGTCTTAATCTTATAGTGCAATTCCAGCGTGGCTAAAATCTGCACCCGATGATCGGCGCCATGATTAGCGAGATGCAATAGCAATTCCCACTGGCGGTTATCTGCGGCAAGTTCGCGCGTTGGAATTTCCCAATGCACTATCCGCTCAAGTTGGGCTTGATCGAGCGCATAAATATACGCTAGTGTTTCGGCTTTCACCTCATCCCATTTTTGGCGAGTGAGGGCGTGGGTGGTGTATTCCTCATACACAGGTTGGGCTGGCACGGGCGTGCCTTTAATGCGGGCTAGCCAACGCGGGGTAGCACTGATGACATGCACCAGTTGATTGCGAATTGAGCCAGATGAATAACCCAAATCTTGAGTGAACTGCTCATTCGTCAATTGGTTGACGCAAGACCACATCTGGTCGAAAGCCCAGTAGTTGTAATCGTACAATGTGCGAATTGATTCAGGGGTCATGTTAGTTGTGCATTGCAATGCCCAACGGCGTTACGAATAACGGATTCGCGGGCACCACAGTTTTGATTCCAGTATATTCTTCAATCACCTTATCCATCTGCGGATAGGCGCATGTGCCGCCAACCAAATAGATCGTTTCGACTTTGTGATCGGCGACGTGTTTGCGAATGATGCTGCCAACTTTTTCCATCACAGGTCGCACTACAGGCATCAAACGAGTCTGTTGTTCAGGGTCGGTCTTCATCTCTTCTGCTTCTTCAAATTTAATATTGTGAGCACCAGCGATCACTAACGAAAAATGCGTACCGCCCGTTGCTTCATCGGCGGTGTAGATCACTTTGCCATCTTTGATGATTGCTACACCTGTCGTGCCGCCGCCCACATCCACAATCGCGCCATTTTGGATCTGTAAGACATTGTTGGCGGCGCTAGGTTCATCGATCAGGCCAGAGCAATCGAGTCCGGCGGCATACAACACATTTGCCGTTGCCCGCACTTCCACTTGCGCCACCCCGGGTGGAAAGGCGGATGCCGCCGAGGTGATCTCGAACCCCAACTTTTCTTCTACCTTCGCCTTTAACTTTTTGAGCAAATCTACCGCGCCCACAAAATCTACCACCAAACCATCGCGCACCACTTGAGCAAATTGATACGCGCCTGCGATGGGTTGATAGTTTTCATCTAACACCGTCAACACACTATACGCCGTGCCGAGATCGACTCCAACATGCAGCTTGCCGCGATACGCACCGCCGATCATTAAATCTGGATCGGGATGCCAACCATTGGATCGGTTGTGCATGATGTCGTCGGTGCGGGTGAGGAGAGGAAGCAGGTTTGGATTCATAGTTCAAATCTTTAAACGCAGAGATCGCGGAGTTAGCAGAGTGATTAAAAAATCTCTGCGCTCTTTGCGTTCTCGGCGATTAAATCTTTTCATTTCTGTTCGCTCCAATTCGCGGGAAAGGCAACATACACAAATCGCGCATGACTCGGTGTGCCAAAGGTGATGCTCGAACCTTTCGGGATAAAAATGCAATCGCCGACTCCGGCGCGCACTTGCTCATTGCCGCGCGTGATCACCAACTCGCCTTCAAGCACAACATCCACTTCATCGTAATTCAACGTCCACGCGAACTCGACTCGATCTAATGTCATGTAACCCGCCGCCATCGGCGATGAATCACTTGCGGTGATCACATCTTTGAGTTTGACGTTGTCGCTGTTGAATCGATCCAGCGTCACACCCGCGCCACGCACCACTTTGAGTGGCGGCTTCGGGTCGCCTGATGGCGGCAGCGCACGCAAGGCGGCACTCCAAACTGCGTCGCCTGAGTCGGTTGCTTCCGTCCGATGAATTTTCACGCCGAGCGTGTGTGCTACATCTAACGCTTCAGCAGTGATGATGTCGGCGTGACCGATGACCAGCAGGTTCGAGTTCTGCTCCTTCGCCAGACGACGAATGTCGTCGGCGGTGAAGACGTCACGCACAATGACAAATGCAAAATGCGAAATGACAAATGATCAAAAGTTTGTCATTTGTCATTCAACATTTGTCATTTCTTTTCGGTATTGCTTACGTTGCGTCCGCCGATGCCGCCTTTGGCGCTTTGCGGCAGAATCATTTCCACGTCCGAGTGCGGGCGCGGGATGACGTGAACCGAAACGAGTTCGCCCACGCGCTTGGCGGCGGCAGCACCGGCGTCAGTGGCGGCTTTCACCGCGCCAACGTCGCCGCGCACCATTACCGTCACAAACCCACCGCCGACGTATTCGCTCCCGATCAGAGTCACGTTGGCAGCTTTGACCATCGCATCGGCGGCTTCAATCGCGCCGACCAAACCTTTGGTCTCCACCATTCCTAAAGCGATCATTGCTACATCTACTGGCATATCTTCCTCCGTTGAAAAATTTTCACGATTTTAAATCGTGGCTACAACTTCAATTCTGATAAAACGCGCCGCACGATCTCTTCGACATAATCATCTTGAGTCGTGGTGACGCGGCCTCTGCTGTGTTGACTCGGATCGTCTGTGGAGCCGGGTCGGAGTGCGGCTTCGGGCGGCGGCGTGATCTCGTAGGCGAGACGTTTGATGTTATACATCTGATGCACGTTCACGTTGTCGCCGGTGATCGCGCCACCGTAACCGCCGGGCCCAAGAGTCATAGACGGCATCACGCCCGTCGTCATGCCGGTTGCGCCGAGCGTGCCCATCGTGTTCACCGCGATTCGGAAAACAGGTTTCTCGAGACCGAACTTCATAATCACGTTTTGATCTTCGGCATGGATCATCAAGGAGTGACCGCGCCCGCCGTAGTTGATCATTTCGATACAGCGCTCGCATCCCGCTTCCCAACCATCGGCTTCATACCAACCGAGAACAGTGGTGAGCTTCTCGCCCGATAGCAGCTCATCGCGTCCAACCGATTTTAATTTTGCGACAAGGATGCGCGCCCACGCCGGAACAGTGATGTTACACATCTGCGCCAGTTGTTGCGGACTCTTGCCCACTGCCTTGGGGTTGATGAGTTGACCTGATGAAAATAAAACTGCGCCCAACGCTTTTGACTGCGCCTCGTCAACAAAATACGCGCCTTCAGATTTCATCAACTCTTCGAGCTGTCTCGCAATCGGTTTATCAGCCACAACCGCTTGCTCTGTGGCGCAGATGACCGAATGATCAAACGCCTTCGACGCCACAATATATTTTGCGGCGCGTTG
>CAKKQG010000066.1 GCA_919901875.1 Anaerolineales bacterium | reverse complement strand
GCATCTCTCTTTCAGACCTTAAGCGTCACCACCGGCGATGATCATCGCCCGCTCGATCTCGGCTCGCCCACCAATCGCTCACTCTTCGCCTATCTACTTCTGCATCGCGCGCAACAACTTAACCGAAGACGGTTGGCGTTTTTATTTTGGTCACGCGCCACCGAATCGGCGGCACGCCGCAACTTGCGGCAATACATTCACAACATCCGTATCACCCTCGAACCTCTTGAGATCGAAAGCGGCGCCACACTCTTGCTCGCCGATGGATCATCTATTCAGATCAACCCAGACGCCTCAATTTGGATAGATGCCGAATCGTTTAAACACCACGCGCGCGAGGGGGCAACGATCAACGAACTGCAAGAAGCGATTGCGCTTTACAAAGGCGATCTTCTGGAAGATGTCTATGACGAATGGTGCGACGAACAGCGCGGAACATTCCGCCAAATGTATCTCTCCACATTGGATCGCGCGACTCATCTTTTGCTCAATGCCAACCGTCACGCCGAAGCCATCCCCTACGCCCAAAAATGGGCAAGCGCCGAACCGCTCGACGAAGCGGCGCATCGCCGTTTGCTCACCCTCTACGCCGCCATCGGTGATCGCGCCCACGCGGTTCAACATTATCAAGCACTCGTCAAAACTCTCGCCGATGAACTGAATGCCGAGCCGCTTCCCGAAACGCAATCGCTCTACCAATCAATCCAATACGGGTTGGGGATTAAACAATCACCATCCATCATCCACCAGCCGTCCGCTATCAGCCATCAGCCATCAGCCATCCGCCATCCGCCATCCGCCAATCCCCAATCCCCCTTCATCGGGCGCGAACACGAACTCGCCCTTCTCGATCGTGCCCTCGCTCAAACACAGCAAGGCAGTGGTCAAGTCGTCCTCATCGCCGGTGAAGCCGGCATTGGCAAGACGCGCTTGATTCAAGAGTACCTTGCCTGCCACCAAGATATTACGGTGATGCAGAACAACTGCCACGAACTCGAAAGCCTATCGCCCTACGCGCCGTTGCGTCAAACACTGCAGCAATGTATTGAACTGCTGCCGCCTCACGCGCTTGAGCCGCCGCCTTCGTGGCTCGTCACCATTGCGCCCCTCGTGCCGAGTCTCGCCGAACGATTCCACGCCAGCGAATCATCAGACAACAGCGCGTCTATGCGCGAAGCGATCATCAATCTTTTAATAACAACGAGTCATCACGCAACCCGACCTCTTCACATCGTTCTCGATGATCTGCATTGGGCAGATACACCAACGTGGGAATTGATCGGCGCGTTTGCCCGACACGCCTCGTCCACGCCGATCTTGATGATCGGATTGTATCGCGCCGAAGATCTGCCCGAAGAACGCGCCCGCTTGTTGCGGACTCTGCAGCGCAACAATTTAACCGCCTCACTCACTCTCCAACCGCTCACGCCCGAACAATCCAACACCCTCGCCGAAAAACTTCACCCCACCCTCTCCGCCAATCCGATTTTTTTGAGCCGCCTCTATCAAGAGACCGAAGGCAATCCGTTTTTCATTATTGAGACCGTGCGCTCGTTAAACGAATCGGGACGGACGGCTAACGTGCTGCCCGGCGGGCTTACGCCGACCTCGTTAAGTTTGCAGCGCGTCGTCGAAGCGCGTTTAGATCGATTGACGACGGCGAGTCGAGAAGTGTTGGGCATCGCCGCCGCCATGGGTCGCGCCTTCACCCTGACCCTGCTCGAAGAGATCAGCGAGACTGCCGCCCAAGACGTTATTCAATTCATCGAAACGTGGATGCAGCGCGGCTTGGTCAGTGAAGAAGCAAAAGGCTACAACTTCCGTCACGATAAAATTCGTCAAGTGGTTTACGCTGGAATGAGTCGCGCGCGGCGCGAATACGTTCACCGCAAGATCGCGGTCGTGTTGGAAACGGCGGTGCCCCCGGCGGATGCCGTCACGCTGGCGCATCACTTTGCGCGCAGCGATCAACCTCTGCGCGCGCTGCCGTATCTCACCGAAGCAGGCGAGATGGCGATGCGGATGAGGGCTTATCACGATGCGCGCCAGTTTGGTTTGCAAGCGGTGGGGTTGCTGGGTCAATTGCCGGGTCCGCGTCAACGCGAGGAGCGGATCGATCTCAACATTCAACTGGCTCAGGCTTACGCCTTCAGCGGCGATCTCACCCGCGCTTCAGAAATTTTAAATGAGACCGAGCGGCTGGCGACTGGCTTGAAAGATGAAGCGCGGCTCGGAAAAATTTTCCGCCACACGGCGCAGCTCTTTTGGCTGCGCGGTCTGCCCGAAACGGCGGGCGACTACGCGCGGCGCACGTTGCGCGTCGCCGAAGAATTGGACGATGCTCAACTACTGCACTCGTCGCTCCGCATGTTAGGGCGCGTCAGTCTCGCCCTCTCTGCCTTCGACGATGCCATTGCCTACTTCTCGCGCTCGGTGACTATGCTAGAAGAAATGCCGACACAGAAACTTCCCGCGTCGGGCGGAAGATCAATGCGCGCTGCCGACCTGCCTGTGGTGCTGGGATATTTAGGCGTGGCCTACGCCCGCGTGGGCGCGTGGGAACAAGCGTTAGCTTCGGCGCGGCGCGGGCTGCAACTCGCCGAAGCCAGCCAAACGTGGGAGACGATTGCTTTTGCCCGAATGCAGTTGGCTTTCGTCCACGTAGATTTCCACGACTGGAAAGCCTGCCTGAATGTGATGCAAGGCACGTCTGATCTTTTTGAGCAAGAGACTCTTACGCCGTCAACATTTATGTTGCTTGGTTTGCGCGGCATCGGGCTCGCTCATAGCGGTCAATTACAAGAAGGCATCCACGCGATTCACAAAGCGTTGGCATGGGCAGAAGAAACAGATCATCGCGTGTTTAGCTTTTTGCCGCGTTTGTTTTTAGCCGAATGTTTGTTGATGGCGAATGAGTTAGAGTCGGCGCAAGCGGAGATAGCGCGAGTTCTAAAAGAGAGTCGCGCGGTAGGCAACCGCATGACCGTGGGTTATGGGCTGCGCGTGCTGGCAGAGATCATGACACGCACATCATCACCCAATTGGATTGACATTGAAAATTATTTAATTGAATCCATGAACATCTTACGCCAAGTGCGCGCCCGCCCCGAACTCGCCCGAACGTTTCTCGCCCTTCGCAAACTTTATGATCGCGCCGGGCAGATCGCTTGGGCAGTGGATTGCCACTTCCGCGCCACGTCTATTTTTGAAGAGTTGGGCATGAACGAAGAATTACGTCTGGCACAAGGTCAAGCCGCCGGTGATCGGCGCGGCGCGGTGGTGATTCCGAATCTGCCATTGAGGGGTCCGAATGCGGGAGTAGAAAAATGATACTCCAAGTATAATAATCAGCATCATAAAATATGTCTCCAGCCATCAACTCTCCTTTCAGATATGCGGGCGGGAAATTCTACGCCCGCAAATTGATCATCGAACACATTCCACCCCACTCGCATTACATTGAACCATTTGCGGGCGGCGCGTCCATTTTCTTTGCCAAAGAGAAAGTCCCGCACAATTGGCTCAACGATCTCGACGATGCCTTGATCAATGTGTATCTGACACTACGCGATCATTCACACGAACTGGCGAAATCCCTTAAGGGCGAAGTGGCGAGCAAAGAACGACATACGTACTACAAAAATGAATTCCGCCCGTCAAACAAAATTGAAGAGGCGCAGCGTTGGTATTATCTTAATCGCACTTCTTACTCGGGGATTATGAATATGAAGAATTGCTTTTGGGGTTATGGCGACAAATACAGTATGCGCCCTGAGAACTGGGGGAAAAATATCTTGCGTACGTCGGCAAAGCTGCAAGGGGTGAAAATTACGCAGTGGGAATTTGAAAAGGTTATTGAAGAAGCCGAAGATGGATCGTTCCTCTTCATTGACCCGCCTTACTTCAATGCCGATCAAGACAAGTTTTACAACTGCTCTTTCACCACTGAGCAGCACTATCACCTCGGCGAGTTGTTGCGAAAACACCGCCATCGCTTAAAGTTCTTGCTCACCTACGACAACAGCCCTGAAATAATTGGGATATACGATTGGGCGAATTCGGTTTTAGAGAAGGAATGGAATTACACAATCAACCGCACGGATGATCAGACGAAGGAGGGAAAAGAAAAACGGAACAATGGAAACGGACAGGACAAAGGCACGCGCTATAAAGGGCGAGAAGTGTTTATTATGAATTACGAAAGCACCGAACTTCAGCCCGCTCTCTTTTGAACGAAGCTTAGCATCAGGTTTTCAATATCTTCAAGATGCACCCACGGATGAGATGGTTTCTTGCTAGCTGATTCAAATTCGACAATCGGATAATTCGGAATGAAGCCGCAATTAGATTTGCTGGAGCAGTTTCGTCGAGAGCAATTCGTTTTGTTTTTAGAAAGCACCGCCAAATCATTTGCTTTTGCCGCACACATCCACTCAAAGGCGAAAGTCTTGAGATCGTCACCCCCGCCTATCTCTCGCAGAAAATTTTCTTCGCTGTCACTTGGTTTCCACTCGAAACGGTTTGCCTGCTTGTTGGTTCGGTAAAAAGCATTCCCAAGACAAGTGACTACCACGTCAAAATCACGCACGCGGTAAGAATCCTTGTGTGCTAACAAAAGTTTTTCGCTGACTTTCCACTTCGGCGCAAGCTTTTTGATCACTTCCACGCCGAGCGTGCGGCTTCGCATACACTTCACCCGAACTCTGCTTTCACCTTTTTTCAAAAACCTATAGCCCGCGTTTTGCGCTAACTTGCATTCAACTCGAATTACTTTTTCTGTTGCCAGATGAGTCACGCGGACATCGGTGTCATGCGCCTCAAGCTGCGGGTTGAGTAAAGGTTTATC
>CAKKQG010000065.1 GCA_919901875.1 Anaerolineales bacterium | reverse complement strand
AACTCAACTCCATCATCGCTCAGGCGCAAAAAGAAGAAGAGCTGGGCATCCCGCCAGCCATCGTCAACGATCTTGTCCTGCGTATCTTGTTCAACGAAGGCGATGTGAGCGTTGGGCGGTTGACCGACATCATCAAAATTCACTCTCAACTGCTCGACGATATTTTGACGAAGATGCAGAAAGAGCAGATGGTTGAGGTCGCCAAAGCGGGCGCGATTGGTCGTTTGAGCTACGTCTATCGTCTCACCGACGATGGGACGAGGCGATCACGCGACGCCTTTGAGCGCTCGCAATACATCGGGGCGGCGCCGGTCTCTATTGACGCCTATAGTAAAGCGATCCTCTTGCAAACGAGCGGCAGCCGCGAAGTGGGGCCCGAGGATGTGAAAGCGGCCATCGCTCATTTGATTCTGCCTGAAGGATTCCACCGCCGCATCGGTCCTGCCGTCAACGCCGGCACATCCATTTTTCTTTATGGACCTCCCGGCAACGGCAAGACCACTGTCGCGCAAGCAATCGCTAAACTTCTGGCTGGCACCGATCCCATCTGGGTTCCGTATTGCATCACCATCGGCGGACAGATCGTGCAAGTTGTTGATCCACTGGTACACATCCCGATAAAAATGGACACGAAACTGCTCGGCGAAAAATATGGTCAGCCCGATAAACGCTGGGGACTCTTTCAACGTCCGGCGGTGATGGTCGGCGGCGAATTAAAAATGGACGCGCTCGATCTGCGTTTCGATCCGATTGCCAAATTTTATGAGGGACCTCTTCAACTCAAGGCTAACGGCGGCATGTTCCTCATTGACGATTTTGGTCGCCAACAAGTGAGCCCGCAAGATCTGCTCAATCGTTGGATCGTGCCACTCGAAAGCGCGTTTGATTTTCTACGACTGCAAACCGGGCAAACGATCCAAGTGCCGTTCAAGCAACTCATCATCTTCTCCACCAATCTCGATCCGGCGCAACTTGTGGACGGCGCGTTCTTGCGGCGCATTCAAATGAAGGTGGAAGTCTCCAGCCCCGACGAGAAAATGTTTTATCAAATTTTTGCCAAGATGTGCGAGATTTACAAAGTAGCGTTTGATAAAGACAGCTTCGTTCACCTTGTGCAGAAGTGGTATCGTGAACCCAAACGCACTTTGCAATCCGTCCATCCACGCGACATCATCAAGACCGTCGTTTCTATTTGTAATTACGAAGGCACGCCGCCCAAACTCACACCCGCGCTCATTGACGAAGCATGCCGCAGCTATTTTGTTGATCTGAAACAACCACAATAATGAACGGCTGAAAGGGGTGAAGGGGATGAGCATTTTTCATCCCCTTCATCCCCTTCATACTCTTACACGGAGTCGAAATTAAATGCCTTCCCTCGCCGCCCTTCGCGTCTACGACAACATCCTCGACACCATCGGCAACACGCCGCTTGTTAAACTGAATCGAATCACGCAAAGCTTGCAGTGCAAAATGTACGGCAAGTTGGAATTTTTTAACCCGGGCGGGTCGGTCAAAGATCGAATCGGTCTGGCGATGATCGAAGATGCCGAGCGCAGTGGAAAGCTGAAACCCGGTGGCACGGTGGTCGAAAGCACCAGCGGCAACACCGGAGTCGGGTTGGCGCTCGCTTGCGTGATCAAAGGTTATAAATCAGTTTTCGTCATGCCCGATAAAATGAGCATCGAAAAGATTCGGTTGCTGCGCGCTTTTGGGGCAAAGGTGGTCATCACGCCCACGGCGGTTGAACCGAATGATCCGCGCTCGTACTACAGCGTCGCCAACAAAATTGTCGCCGAGACTCCCAACGCCATTCTCGCCAATCAATATCACAACCCGATCAACCCCGAAGCGCACATACGAACAACGGGACCAGAGATTTGGGATCAGACTCAAGGGGCGGTGACCGATGTGGTGATCGGCATGGGCACAGGTGGCACCGTCACAGGCGTGGCGCGTTATCTTAAGTCGAAAAATCCATCCATTAAGATCATCGGCGTGGACATCGTCGGATCACTTCTCTATGATACGTGGCGGCTGGGTCACATCCCGCCTGAACCATTTTTGAAAACATACAAGATCGAGGGCATCGGCGAAGATTTTCTTCCTTCGACTCTTGATCTTTCATTAGTGGATGAAGTGGTGCAGGTGGGCGATAAAGAATCGTTTCTCGCCGCGCGACGTTTGGTACGCGAAGAAGGAATTTTTTGCGGCGGATCGTCGGGGAGTGCCGTCGCCGGTGCGCTACGTTACGCAAAAAATTTAGGCGCGGATCGATTCGTCGTCGTCATCATCCCCGATTCGGGTTCGCGCTATCTCTCCAAAATGTTTGACGACGAGTGGATGCGCGAGATGGGCTTCCTCGAATCGGCGTGGAGCGAAGTGCGTGCCAGTGATATTTTGGCGAGCAAAACAGTGCATGAACTTTATACTGCCAAACCGCAAGACCGCATGATCGAATTAGTGGCACGCATGAAGAAGCACGACATCTCGCAACTGCCCGTCGTCAGCGAAGACGGCGGACTGATGGGCATTGTGAGTGAAGTAGATTTATTGAATCATCTGATCACCAACGATCACAAACACGATCCATCGGAGACGATTGAACACATCACGCGGGCCGAAGTCGCCACTGTTGCGCCTGATATGCCACTCGAAGCGCTGATGTCTATCTTCGTCAACGGACACGTTGCCGTCGTCATCGCCGACCATAAACCGGTGGGTATCCTCACCAAGATCGATCTACTCGATTATCTTTCTTCGCGGGAAAAATGAAAAGCGAGACCGACGCGGTCTTAGAGACCGCGTCGGTCTTTTAGTCTATGACCGCACATCACGATCCCATCCCCTCCCCCACCCTACGTATCGTCCCCATTCACTCACTCGTCGAACATGAATACAACGATATTCAACGCACGCTACCGCTCGCCAAACGCCTTGAAGCCGAAGGGTTATTGAAGAACCCGCCCATCGTGGCGCAGCTCGAAGGTGAAGGGCGTTACGTGGTGTTAGATGGCGCGAACCGCACCACGGCGTTGGCGCAGCTCCACTATGAACATTGTTTAGTGCAAGTGGTGAACTACGAACCGCCGCAGGTGACTCTGTCTACCTGGCATCACTTAGTGACAGGCATCGATCTCGAATCGTTTACGCAAGAGATCGCTGGCGTGAACGACATTGACCTGCATCTATCCGATCTTCTGCGCGCCCGCGCCGAACTTGCCCAACGCGAGCTCATCGCTTATATCATTCGCTCCGACAACAAAGTGCTTGCCGTCTCATCACATCATCGCCGCATTCACGACAAGAACACGGTCTTAAATGCGATGGTGGATACCTACAAAGAAAAAGGCGGCTTGCACCGCGCCGTCGCCGACAACATGGAGGAAGCCCGCAATCTTTTCCCCAACGTCACAGCCCTCGTCATCTTTCCCAATTACGAAGCGTCGGAAGTGATGATCTTGGCGCGTGATGGTGAACTGCTGCCAACCGGTCTCACCCGCCATTTGATTCAAGGGCGGGTGCTGCGCGTCAACTATCCGTTGAGCGAACTCAAATCGAATGAGTCACTTGAGACGAAGAATGCGAAACTACAAGAGTGGATGCAAAAGAAGAATGTGACGAAGGAAGTAAGACTCTACGCAGAAGCGACTTACCTTTTTGACGAATAGCCCCGGCATGGGGTGCGATGCCTGAATTTTCCGCCTGAAGTACAAATAGCTTACCGCTACTTCTGCCAAACGCGCATCAAGGCGACGACGTTGATCAATTCATCCTCGCCAATGATATTTTGGAAGCCGTTCATCGCTGTGCCTTTTCGCCCAGTTAAGATAAAGGCTACCAACTCTTTGTCGCTTTTGGATTGGATGAATTTGTTATTTTGTAGTTTCTTCCCAAGTCCACCACTACCATCGGAATCATGACAGGGTGCGCAGTTGGACTCGTAAAGTTCTTTGCCCATCTCGGTCGGCGGCAGCAAAGCAATGAGACGTGACTCGGCTTCGAATAAATGATTCGCTTTGATCAAATCTAGCACGGCACGGATCTCTTTTGCTTTTGAAGCATCTGCTTGAGATGAAGCCGCACTCAAATAGAATACGGCATCAAGTGAATCGAATTGTCGCAAGGCGAATAGCGCATTGCTGAGATGTTTTGTGTTAGAGACAACGGCGGGCGCAATTGTTTGACCCTGCCGCCAAGCGGCGAGCAGTGCCACCACGTCGTTGATCTGCATCGGCGATAGCACCGTGCCCCAGGTGGGCATCCCCTTTGCCGGTCGTCCGCGTGAGATCGTGTTGCGATACCATAAATCGTCAAACTCTTTGAGGCGCGTTAAATCGTTTAACGCCGGAGCGCGTGTTGTGCCTTTACCATTTTCGCCGTGACAAGTGAAGCAAGTGTTGGCAAAGATCGTCGCGCCACGAATCGGATCGGGCGCGATCACCACCGGTATGATCTGAGGCGCGGTCGGTTCCCAGGCGCGAATAAAGGCGACAAGCTGAGACGTCTGTTCATCGGTGAAGGGTCCCCCGAAGGTTTGTCCCCAAGCCGGCATCACCGTGCCGGGCACCCCGGTTCGAATCAAACTAAAAAACGTTTGGTCAGCCGTCATCTTGAGAAGTTCGCTTGAATTGAGAGCGGGACCTGCTTTTCCTTCGCCATTGGCGCCATGACAGGCGACACAATTGTCGGCATACAAATCGCGTCCGGCTTTCACCGCCGCCGCCCGATCTGCCGACTCGACAACTTGAATGCGCGACGGCTCGCGCACACTGTAAACTTGAAAGACGAGCAGGATCGCTAGTGTTAAACCGAAGCCGGTCGTTACAAAGGGTGTGTAGTTTTCTCGTGATCGCATCACAACGCCTCACTTAAGATAGAACGCTTGCGAAGCCTCAAACTTTTCGCGTGTTGTTGGATGACTCGTGTCCACCACTAATTTGCCGTCTTTGAGACTCACCGGAAAAATATCCAGCGGGCGCGGCGCAGGTCCGCCAGTCACTTCACCCATTACGTTGAAAAGCGAACTGTGGCACGGACAGTGGAATTGACCTTCGTCTTCTCGCCACGGAACGGTGCAGCCCAAATGGGTGCAGCGCTGCCACAATGCCAACACCCCTCCATCTTCCAAACGTGAAATGAAGAATCGCCCTTGTCGAATATGGCTAACGGTGCCGGGCTTAAATTCATCGGGGGCACCGGCCACTATTTGTCCGCCAAAAGCGCCGGGCTCGGTGCGCGGCTTGAAAAACTGAAACAGTCCCACTGCCGTTTGCCCAAACAGCCCCACCAGTGAAGCGCCCCACATCCAACCCAGAAATTCGCGGCGCGAGACTTTTTGTTGTGTCTTTGTATGAGTCATCATGCGTCTGCTCCATTTAGAAATCGGAAATTACAATCCATCCCACGGCTGTTGAGCAAGTTGGCAACTTGCTCTACGGAACCCATTTAGAAATCAGAAATTACAATCCATCCCACGGGTTGTATCCCGGCGGCATCTGCCAAGGGAGATACAACTTGAAGCCCGGACCGCGAAACAGGAACCCGCTTACGGTGAACA
>CAKKQG010000064.1 GCA_919901875.1 Anaerolineales bacterium | reverse complement strand
CCGCGATCATCCAAACGCAAACGGTGGCGGCTTTCACTCCCACACCTACTCCCACTAAAACCCCGCCGCCGACTCTCGCCCCGACTCTCGTCTCGGGTGAGATCGCCAAACTTTATGATGATAAATCTCAGTTAGAAGTTATTCTCGATGATAAGAGGCTGATCGTGGCGCCGCCGAATCAAAATCGCCATGTCATCGTGAATCATGCCAACACTCCCAACAGCGTGCTACTCGCTATGATCGGCGGTTCCCAACTGCAATTTAACGCCGTGACAAATTCCAAGATTCAGTTGAGATTGCTTCCCGGCAGCGATCTCTTCGCACAGACTGATCCCTATCAGAACGGAATAGAAATAGAGTTGGCGCGATTATCCGTAATTAT
This sequence comes from Anaerolineales bacterium, assembly GCA_919901875.1. GTDB lineage: Bacteria > Chloroflexota > Anaerolineae > Anaerolineales > VGOW01 > VGOW01. The sequence goes on along the minus strand of CAKKQG010000064.1, from coordinate 11,581 downwards.
TTCAGCCAAAGGTTGTCTAGCAGTTCAATACGCCGACGATAGCCATCTCTCTGCCGACTGTTTCGACGGCGTGTGCGGTTTCAGCATCAACTTTGGCGCGCAGACTATCGCTTTCGAATCGGGACAACAGATTCAGCTCGATGTCAGCCAATTAAGACTCGTCGCGCGACGAGAGATTCCAGCGACTGATATTATTAAATACAGAACGCTCTTGTCTGCTACCAATGCCGGTAGGCAATCTATCCTAGCCTGCAAAGTTCCCCTGCCAAAACCGACACCCACGCTAGAAGCGACAATCGTCAAAGCAACTGCCGCGCCTATAGTGACGCCCACGCTAACATCCGAATCTGTCAGCGGCAGCGCAACGCCAACTCCCTAAATACCGGCAGTCATCTGACACACCGTGTCCGTAAAAAAAGCGCGGTGTCTTCCTTTTTGGAAGACACCGCTTCTTAGCCAGATCCATTCCCCCGATGTCACGAGGCAACTTCATGTAGTGAAGACCTCATCTTGCACAAAGTGAAGACGCACTATCTTGGGGCGTTCTTGCGGCTCATAATGACAATCCACTGCATCCAGAATAAATTGTTTTAGTGTCTCACGATCATCGGCTTCGGTAAAGATAGCCGCTCCCAGAGCTCGGGCGGTGAAGCCTCCTTCGGGTGATGCTTCTACCCAAAAAACCAGTTCGTCCATTTTGACCTCATTCACGATGAATTTGTTTAGCAAGGGTGGCAGAAGTTCTTAATTTTCCTAATGCTGATTGGGATCTTCTACTGCCAAGCCTTCGGCGGCCGCCGCTGAAAATTGTTGTTGGTCTGACGAGATAAAAATAAGCGCGGGCAATTCCAACGCTTGACGCTCCTCCTGCAATTCCAATGCGGCGGCGAGGTGAACAGAATCGTAACCACGCAACCCATGTTTCTCTGCCAGATTCATAGCGCGATCTGCTACGGCTGCTGTCACTTCCACGATCTGATATTGGTCTTGCCAATCGGCGCGAAAGTCTTGTGCCGCGCTTTCTGCATCCGCGCGAGAAACATCGCCCGTGCGCGCCTTGCGGAAGAACGCGGCGATCATTTCAGGTCCTGTGAGGCGCACTGTATATACATCGTTGTCCGAGTCGTCAGTTAAACGAACAATCCAAGCCGCGCCGCTCTCAGAGACGTAACGCTTAACCAACGCGCTCGTATCCAGATAATAGGCCGTCACTTAGCGACGCTCCTCTATGATCAACTGCGAAAGCGGTTTGCCCTGCACTTGGATGAGGGCGCGTTTTTTTTGTTTGCCAAAGGGTAGTGCTTTGATCTCTGTCAGCACACCGCGTTCCAAAAGCCTTCGTTTAAAAATATTTTCTGGCAATAGCGACTCGCCGTCGCGCAACACTGTAGAGCGATGTTCGAGCGGCGCGTCGAACACTTCCGTCAGGCTGAAGAAAATATCCAAGGCTTTCTCAACCAACCGCTCTTCACTGATATGGCGGGCTTGCGCTAAACGATTCAAACGATCTACATATCGAAGCGGAAGGTGAATTTGTTTAGCAATGGTGGTGATAGATTGATTCATGGCTTGCCTCCAGATACCCTATTTTACACTCGCTTTTGTAAGAATGTTGCCCACAGGATCATACTCGTAGTGGAACTCACCGCCCATCCGCTTCAATCCGTTTGTCCGCTTTGCGAAGCAGTCCGTTGCAGATTACGCTTCACAAAAAAACAAAGCCGCTCTTTCAGCGGCTTCATGTTGTTCAGTGTTTCAGTGTTGCATTGATTCAATCACCAAACATCCCGACTAACTAATCACATAAAACGTCAAATTGAGTCGCCCCACCCGGATTTTCGAACCGGCAGGCAGAGGATATTTCATGCCGAATCTGAGGCGCGTTGTGCCCAGTAAAGTTGCGTTTCGCTCGTTGATGCTTTCAATAAAGAACGAGCCATCTTTCTCGGTGAGGCAAGCGTGGTGGCGAGAGACGGTATACGACTCTTCAAGATCTTCCAAATCTACTGCCAGTAATCTATTCTTCGATGGATCACGGATTTCTTTGCGCCCAACAATAGCCGGTTGCCAGGCGATGTCGTATTCGGTTAGATTCCTCTCGTCCTGAAGATAGACTCGTTTGTATTTCTTGCTGAGATTTTCTCGCGCGCCGTGTCGGATCGCCTCCAACGTGCCGCTGGCTTCAACAACGCGTGAGCAGATCAGCACGCTTCCTTCCGTGACGCCGGATCCCTCAAGTTCAGCCTGTGGCGTGAGCGGCTGGCGTGAATCTTCCAAGCGAATTTGAAATTCACCGTCAAGGTTGAATTTGTCGCGGATAGTTGCGATCAAATTACCGACGAGCAAACTACTCCGAAGATTCGCTCGCTTCGCGCCAATATCATTCGCCTGCACATCAATAGTCACATTCATCCTGTCCATATTATTTCTTTCTGTAATTGCTCAGCGTCATTGCGAGGAGCGTTCTTTGCGACGAAGCAATCTCATAGCGTGACCGAGATTGCTTCGCAAAGTGCGCTCGCAATGACGGATCGGCTGAGCAGTTACTTCTTTCTGGATTTCTCACTGCGAGTCTTTTTCGACGACTCGTCTTTATCGTCCTCAATCGTGACCGACGCCATTGTGTTCGGCGTCGCGTCCGGTATTTCTTTTGTAGTAAAGCTGCTGATCATATTCGCCTGCATACTCATCATCTTCGCCAGTTCAGCCATGGCGTCACTGGCGGCGGCTGCCGCGGGTGGTGGCGCCGCCACCGAAACAGTTTCACCGCGAATGGCGGCTTCCAAAGCGGTGAGGTCTTTGGCGTGATAGCTCCATTGCGCGCGTTGATATTTTCCTCGAATCGATCCGATCCACTGATCGAAATACTCTTGTGGTGAGGGGTGGCTGGAGGGCGTCGCCATTTGCACCAGCGACGCTTGCACCGCCTTGACCAGAAAACCGCGACCCGGCGGCAATTCTTTGGTGAGGGTGAAGTTGCCGCGCGCGCCCATGTATCGGACGGCTTCGTAATCTTGTAACACCAACGTAAAGCGCGCCGCCTCCACTCGCTTGCGGAATTCGTCGCCGCCGCCTCTGAGAATGCCTAACGTGCCGCCGACGACGAAATGAAGATTCTTGCCTTTGCCAATCTCGCTCAAACCAGTAAGCCCTAGCTTACCTTTATTCAAGCTCTCGGCGTCGTCGTAATGATCCACAATGACCACGATGGATCGTTTCTGATTATTCTCGGGGATGAAGACAGCGGTCTTGCCTTGCAATTGGGCGATGACCTGCTCGTCATACTCGGCGCGCAAACGCATCACCACCTCATCCATTTCTTTGGCGTTGGTGACAGTGGCGAGAACATGCGGCAAACTCTCCAGCAAGTTTTCGCTACTCCCTCCAAAATTAAAGAAGCGACGTGAGGTGTCCGATGAATCTACCAGCACCATCGCCAATTGATCGGGCGAATAGGAATGGGCTAACGCCAACACCAACGAGCGTAGGGTGGTCGTCTTGCCGGTGACGGGCGGTCCCACCACCATCCAGTGCGATCCTTTATCTTGGAATTCGACCCGCACCGGCTCGCGATCCAAATCATTGATGCCCAACGCCGCAGATTTTGGCAGAGTGCCTTGCCCCAACGGCGGCAAAAGCGTCGCTACATCAATTACTTTAGCCAACGGCTCAACCGACTTCGGGCGTTTTGCCTTTAACGCCGGTGTTTGATTCTCTAAAGTTGCCCAAGCCTTTTCCATATACAGAGACAGTTCTTTATAGTAATCGGTCTCTGCCTCACCAATGGGCGTCGCTGTTTGAAACTCAAGAGGTTGGGGTCTGTCATTCACCAGGTCTACCATCAAGCCGCGCCCCGGCACATCATTAAATCCGGGCCAACCGCGCCCGACAATGCCGGAATATTCCGAAGGATCAGACAAGGTGAACGTCATGCGCTGTGTCAGCAAATTAAATAATTTGGATGGCACATCATTCGTCAGCGTGGTGGCGATCACAAAATACATCCCGAAGGAACGCCCATCACGAACCAGCGCAATGAGATCGGGCAGGAAGCGCTCATACATTTCTCTGAACTCAGAAACATTATCTATAGCAACTACCACCGGCGGGAAAGCCGCCTCGGGATTTTTGGCATTGTAATCAGCCAGCGAGTCGTAAGCCTGAAGCTTCAATTGTCGTTCGTCAAGGATGTTGCGGAGCATGCGGATCAACCGTTCGACTCGCTCTTCTTCGTTAGTTTCTACGATGCCGCCCACATGCGGAAGTTTGCGGAGAGCTTTTAATCCGCCGCGTCCAAAGTCGAGGGCAAAAATGTGTAAGTCGGCCGGCGAGTATTGCGCCGCCAACGAGATAAGCAGTGATTTTAAGAAAGTGGTTTTGCCGCGTCCCGCCGCGCCAAAAATAATTAGCGGATCACCAGAGAGGTCAATGTTGAGAACACGTTGTTCAGCGAGGAAAGTGTTATCTACGATCCCGATGAGCGCGTTTGCCACCAACGGCTTCTTCTCATCACGCGGCAACCACAACGGCTTCCCCTCGGCGTTGTCCATCCAAGATGCAATAGATGGATTGATGACGATCTCTTTTCCTAACTTGCCTTGCTGAATGTATTCTGCATTGACAGGAGTGTTGAGCGGCAGTTTTTCAGGCAGAGGATCGGGCCACGGCTTGAATTGTTTGGGGATGTGCTGTCGCCCAGATTCGGCCGCCAACGCTCCGACCAACCAGCCGAGCAGAGAGCGCGGCGGATCGTTCTGCTTATCCAACGCATCAAGAATATCCGGCACGGGATACACCGCATCGGGTTTGGTTTCATCGTAAGGCGCGCCGGACCATGCCGCTTGCACTTCCATGATCGTGCCGCCGCCCACCTGAATGTAGCCGCGTCCGCCGATAGCCGGAAGGGTTGCCGCATCCGGACGCCCCAGCATTTCTTTACTGTCATCCGTGGTTTCCACGCGCAAGCAAATACGGAATTTCATGTTAGCCCGCATCTGGTCAGTGACCGCGCCCGAAGGACGTTGCGTGGCGAGGATCAGGCTAACGCCGAAAGAACGGCCCAACCGTGTGATGGATTCAAACTTGGCTTTGTAATCCGGGTTCTGCGTGATCATCTCCGCAAATTCATCCACGATGATGAATAGGTGCGGAAAGGTGTCCGGGAACGGCGAGCCGGGCTTCAGCGTCGGAATAACTTTTTTGCGATACTCAACTAAATCTGCCACGCCAGCCTTCGCCAAAATTTCCGAGCGCCGATTCATTTCGGCATTGATGGCGATGAAGATGCGCTCGACGGCGTTGCCTTGCAAGTTCGTGGCGAGATCCACGCAGTGCGGCAATTTGCGGAAAGGTTCAACGGTGGGACCGCCTTTGTAATCCACCAACACGAAGTTCACAATGCGTGGATCATATTTAATTGCCATGGCGCTGATCAGAGTTTGAATCAATTCCGATTTGCCGGAGCCGGTGGTGCCAGCCGCCATACCATGCACGCCGTCACCGCCTGCTTTGGCAGAGAAGATCATGTTACGAACTTCTTTGCTGGAGATCAGCCCGATAGGCGCAGTGAGCCATTCCTGATTTTCCGGCAACATACTCCGTCGCCAATTCTCGGCAATGTTTAAGTCGCCGATACGGTCAGTCTTCTTCCCTAGAATGACTTGATACATCTCCAGCAAGGTGATGGCTTTTGGAATCTCCGCCGCCGGGCGTTTGCCGCCCATGGCGAACCATACTTTTTCCATGCGGTCAGCAATTTTGGTATACGCATCTTTCTCGCCGACGATGATCGGAACAGCGGCATGAAACTCCAATGGCTGTCCTTCTATGTTGATGAGTCCACGACCCGGCACATTCTGCAACGAGAGTGCGCCCCGTCCGACAATATCGGAGTAAGCCGTTGCATCCGACAAAGTAAACGTCAATCGTTGCGAAAGGACGTTATAGAGTTTCGGCGGAACATCATTCGGTTGACCGGCAGTGATCACACAGTAGATGCCAAAAGATCGCCCATCGCGCACCATAGCGATCAAATCCGGGATCAGATATTCGTAATTTTCTTTGAACTCAGCCATGTTATCTACCACGATCACGACCGCCGGGAACATCGTATCGGGATTATCTTTGTGTTGCGCGTTGTAATCTTCTAACGAGGCATACTTCGCCAATTTATCCTGACGCTCGTTCATCATGCTCCGCACCATGCGGAACAACTGCTCCACTCGATCCATCTGAGATGAATCAATGGATGCACCGAGATGCGGCAATGAGCGGAGTGATCGGAGTCCGCCGCGCCCGAAGTCAAGTGCGTATATATGAAGTTCGTGCGGTGAGCGAACGGCGGCAAGCGAAAGCAAAAGCGTCTTTACAAAAGTTGTCTTGCCACGCCCCGAGGCGCCAAAGATCACAAGCGGATCGCTGGCGAGATCAATTGTGATGATTCGTTGTTCTGCCTGAAAAGGATTGTCAATCAACCCAACGCTGGCGCGCAGGGGAAGCGGACTCGTCCAGTCGAACGGCGTCCACAAGGATAGCTCCTTTGTGTTGGCAATCCAATTCGCTATCGCCGGATTGATCACGGCTTCTTTGGCGTGCTTGGCTTCGGCGATGTAAGTGGCGTCAATCGGTGTATTAAGACTCAACGTTTCGGGTAGCGGATCGGGCCACGGTTTCATCTGTTTCGGAATGTTTAACCGCTCGGCTTCTGCCGCCAACGCGCCGACAACCCAGCCCAACATTGATCGCGGTGGATCGCCTTGCTTCTCCAATACTCGCAAGAGAACATCTAACGGATATGCTGGATCGTTAATTGTTGCGCCATCAAAGGGGGCGCCGGCCCACGCCGCCTGCACTTCGGTCAAGAGTTCGGTGCCAGCCTGCACATAGCCGCGCCCGCCGATCTGCGGCAAACGCGCCGCATCAGGCCGCTTCAAAAGTTCTTTGCTGTCCTCCGGTGTTTCCACGCGCAAGCAGATTCGGAATTTCATATTTGCCCGCATCTGATCGGAAACAACGCCCGTGGGTCGTTGCGTGCCAAGAATCAAACTGACTCCGAAGGAACGCCCCAAGCGAGTGATGCTCTCGAACTTGACTCGATAATCCGGGTTCTGCGCAATCATCTCCGCAAACTCATCCACGATGATGAACAAGTGTGGGAACGTATTGGGCAATGGCGAATCCGGCTTGAGTCCGGGGATAACTTTTTTGCGATATTCAACAAGGTCGGACACGCCAGCCTTCGCCAAAATTTCTGATCGCCGATTCATCTCGGCGTTGATGGCGATAAAGATTCGCTCGACGGCGTTGCCTTGCAGGTTGGTCGCCATATCCACGCAATGAGGCAGTTTGCGGAACGGCTCGATGGTGGGCCCGCCTTTATAATCTACCAACACGAAGTTAACGAGGCGCGGATCATATCGAATCGCCATCGCGCTGATGAGCGTTTGAAGCAATTCCGATTTACCGGAGCCGGTGGTGCCGGCGACCATGCCATGCACGCCATCGGCTTGCGCTTGAAAGACAAGCGTGCGAACTTCTTTACTGCTGATAAGACCTATCGCGCCGCGTAGCCACTCTTGATTCTCCGCTGTCATACTGCGCTGCCACTTTGTTGCGATGTCAAGATCGGATAGTTGGTTGACGGGCTTGCCGTCAATGAGCGAGAACATGCCCAACAAAGTAAGCGACCGCGGCAATTCAGCCGAGGGCCGTTTCCCTCCCATGCCAAACCACACCCGTTCCATTCGCTGCGCCAATTCTTGATAAGGATCAGGTTGATCGAGATCGGTCAGCTCACCCGGTATGCCCGGCATCGCTATCTGGAATTCGAGCGGGACGGGTTTATCTTTAACTACGAGAGAAACTAAACCGCGGCCGGGGACATTGTCAAAATTCGGCACGCCCGAACCAACCACTTCACTGTAGGCGGTGCGGTCAGCTAGAGTGAGGGTGAGTCGTTGAGTGAGCAAGTTGTAGAGCTTGCCGGTCAGGTCGTTGCTGTTGCCGGCAGTGATCACAAAATAGATTCCGAAGGATCGCCCATCACGGATCAGCGCCATCAACTCCGGTATTAAGTGTTCATAGCTTTCTTTAAATTCGGCAAAGTTGTCTATGACGACTACCACTTCGGGGAAGACGTTGCCCGGGTTCTTGGCATTATGATCAGCCAGCGAGGCATACTTCGCCAGACGTTCTTGCCGCTCGTTGACGATATTGCGTAACATACGCATCAACTGATCCACTCGCGCTGTCTCCGAAGAGTCAATAGATGCGCCGAGATGGGGCAAGGCTTTGATCGCTTTCAATCCACCCCGTCCAAAATCAAAAGCATAGATATGCAGATCGGCTGGGGAGCGGGCGGCGGCAAGCGCGGTCAATAATGTTTTTAGGAAAGTAGACTTGCCGCGTCCGGCGGCGCCGAACAAAACAACCGGGTCCGTTGAGAGATCAATCGTGAGCAGGCGTTGTTCGGCTTGATAGGGGTTGTCAATGATGCCGATGTCGGCTCGCAACGGCGGCGGCGATTTCCAGTCAACAGGTTGCCACAAAGATTTCTCTTCAGTAGCGTTTAACCACGCCGCCACTGATTCACTGATCACAATAGTTTTGTTCGCCTCTACTAAACGATCTGTGTTCAGATAATCTGCGCCGACGGATTCGTTGAGCAACAAATTTTCCGGCAACGGATCGGGCCAAGGCTTTGATTGAATCGGCACGCCGTCGCGTTTAGCGCGTAGAGCGGTGACACCCACGATCCAATCCACTAACGTATTGGGTTTATCGCCGGGCTTCATACCTAACGCCTCGGCAACTTCAAGACTCGAATAGAGCGGCAGGTTGTTGGAGTCGGCGGCAGCAGAAGCGGGCGACTCGTCATCAAGCCAAATCACGTCGCGCAAAATTTCCGTTCGCTCATCACTATAATCACCACCCGCCCGCGCAATTTGAGTGGCAGTTAAAATATCATTGCCCACTTGGATGTAGCCGCGCCCACCCAGATTGGGCAAGAACGCCGCGTCGGGTTGCCCCAACAATTCTTTGCTGTCGTCCGGCGTTTCCACGCGCAAGCAGATTCGGAATTTCATATTGGCCCGCATCTGATCAGAAACCGATCCCGATGGACGTTGTGTTGCCAAGAGCAAACTGACTCCGAAGGCGCGTCCCAAGCGAGTGACGCTCTCGAACTTAGAGCGATACTCTGGATTGGCAGTGATCATTTCAGCGAATTCATCCACGATGATGAACAAGTGCGGGAACACGCGCGGCAGCGGATCGTCTGGCGCGAGTCGGGGGACAACTTTTTTGCGATACTCGACCAAATCTTTTGCGCCGCTTCGGGCTAACAACGTTGCGCGTTCTTCCATCACGGCTTGGATCGCCGTGAACATTCGCTCAACTGAATTTGCCTGCAAGTTCGTCAAGATGTCCACGCAATGGGGAAGTTTCTTGAACGGTTCGAAAGCCGCGCCACCTTTAAAATCCACGAGAACAAAGTTGACGAGGCGCGGATCATATTTGATCGCCAACCCGGCGATGAGTGTCAGCAATAATTCTGATTTGCCCGATCCGGTGGTGCCGGCGATCATGCCGTGGACGCCGTCACCCCCTTCTTTGGCGGAGAAGACCAAATTCCGAATCTCTCTCATGCTGACGAGACCAATCGGCGCGCTCAACCATTCTTGATGTTGTGGGAGAAGGCTTCGCTCCCAGTTTTCTTTGATCGTCAACTTGTCCACCGTGTCAACTTTTCGTGACTCGAGCACCGATTGCATTTCAAGCAGATTAACGGAGTGCGGCAGATCGCTCCCGAAGCTGCGCCGGATATTGAGCCGCCGAATCTTCGCCGCGAACTTCTGCCGCGCATCCGCTGTGTGCATTACATCAGCATCGCCGATGTAGCGGGGCGTATTCACTCCGACCTCGGTGTAACGGAAGACAACATTCTCGCCGACGGAGGCTACTTCGATCATGGAAACACAATCGCTAGGAATCCTCGACGGGTCGGTGGCAAGGAAAATAATGGCGGCGCCAAGCGCCGGACCGTTCTGGTTGATCGTGGCAACCACCGCTTCCGAGGCGACCTCCTTTAAAGGAGAGTCGTTGGGGATATCGCCCAACAAATCAACAACGATGAGGAGAAAAGGAAGCGTGACATCGGTTGCGCCTTTTTGCGATTCATCGTCACTCGTTTCACGCAAGCGCACCTGACGACCATCCAACTCTTTCTTGATGCGCTTCCAAAAATCGGAAACTTTTTCTTTCTCTGGAGAGAAGCACAGTTGATCCAACTGCTTGGGCTTGCCGGGGGCAAGTTCAGTTTCTTCAACCACGCTACGCACATTACAGTGCGGCAGCCACTCAGCCCATTCCCAACCCGGCGTCGCTTGGGGCAAGCCGACTACATAAAGTCGAGAATCAATGGGGGAGTGAAAGGCGGTGAAGTGGGCGAGTGTCGCGCGAGCGAAGTCGGCGGTGTTGGTAGGGTTTTTGCCGAAGACACCCACAGAATGTCGCGCCGTGATCACCTTCGGTTCGGCAGTTTTGTCGGAGTCGGTCGGCGACTCGTCACTGTCGCTTTCCTCTTTGACAAACGGGCGCAACGGTATTGTGATTGGCACGTTGCTGAGAATGTTAGAATCAATTGCTAACTGGCGCGCATCTTTGGTCAACAAGTCTTCATCAATCGGGCTGGAGCCACCATGTTCAAATTTATAAACGACGGTGGACGGGCGACTGCCAATGCCAAGCCGCAACGCGCCAAAGTCGCTGTCGCTGGGGCGACGCTCCCACAAGCGTGAACCGAAGCGGCTGGTTTCTTTGCGAGCGGCTATCTCAATAAGGGTGGCGGCATCTGGATAGTTATGTTGAAAAAAGATGCGCTGCACATTGTGTGACCGCGTCATTTCCTGACGCATCTCCGCCAAAAATTCCTTATAGGTCTTTTGCTTGGCTTCAAGTTCCTTGCGTTGTTGGCGGGCTGTGTAAAGAGCAAGCCCTATCGAGAGCACCATCGCCAACCCAATAGGGATGATGAATAAGATATTGCCGGAACCGCTCACAAAAACAAATCCGACAATGGTCACCAAGGGCACGATCAGGGTGATGACAGATTGCTCAGAGGTTTGTTGCCCCGGTGGTTCAGGAATTTCAACCTCAGCGATGGGGAGTTCCGGTTGGATACGAGGGGGACGATCAATGTATTCGATAGCCATAGCTCAATTCTCTAAAAAGCAATTTGTACTTGAGGTGACTGTCACTGGGCTTATTGAAAGCTTGAAATGCCCAAGTCTTGTAGCCCAGTGACAGTCACCTGCGGGAAGTTATTTATTTACGCTCCCTAAAACTTAACGCCGATGCAATTTGACAAGACGGAAAGCAGGCATAGAATAGACGCAACACATTCTCTCACGACCAACCTACAGAGTCAAACAATTCACGCTATTTTTTTGAGAGGCATCAAACAACCCCGTCTTTTCGACAGTCAAGATTTTATGAATGTAAAAATTCTAGTCAGGGCTTTGAGGTACTATGGATAGATTCTGCGAAAGATGTGAACGCATTACGCAAGACGGTAATCTATGGT
>CAKKQG010000063.1 GCA_919901875.1 Anaerolineales bacterium | reverse complement strand
ATAGAAGTCGCGCAGGACGCGCACACAGACATACGCGAATATATTTTGAGTTTGCAAACACATGTTTCGCGCGAGCAACACCTCATACCCACTTTGCGCGGTTACTTGCAGCGCTACAGCCAGAATAGCGGTATTGAAACTGAGTTGATCGTTTCCGCTGATTTGGAGCAAATGGAGTTTGATCCGAGCGTCGAGACTCAACTCATGCGTATCGTCCAAGAAGCGCTAACCAACGTCCGAAAACATGCCCGCGCCCAGCGCGTTCGAATTCATTTCAAAGTCAATCACGATCAAGCACAGATCGAGATCGTGGACAATGGCAAAGGGTTTGATTCAGTGAACCTCTCACTGAAAGATGGACAACACTTTGGGCAACGTATCATGCGTGAACGGGCAGAAGAAATCGGCGGCGCCGTTGACGTGCAGTCGGCAATTAATCAGGGGACGCGGGTGTTGATAAACGTGCCGTTGCAAAAGGCGGCATGATGACGATGAAGATATTGTTGGCGGATGACCATGCGCTATTTAAGGAGGGGTTGCGCAATCTGTTGACCGCACGCGGGATCGAAGTCGTTGGAATGGCACAGGATGGGTTGGAAGCGCTGGCGCAATCGCGCGCCTTGCATCCCGATGTCGTGTTGATGGACATTCAAATGCCACATTGCAATGGGTTGGAAGCCACGCGGCTGATCAAAACTGAAATGCCCGAAATTAAGATCGTGATGTTGACGACCTCCGCTAACGATGAGGATTTGTTTGAAGCGATCAAGAGTGGGGCTTCGGGGTATCTACTTAAAAGTCTCGATGCGGAAAAGTTCTTTGACTTGTTGGCTGGAGTCGCTCAAGGGGAAGCCGCCATTTCGCCTGATATGGCGACGCGTATTCTGAAAGAATTCGCGCATCCGACTCAAAAAGCCAAAAGCACAATGGACTCTGACGACGACCCGGATCGCCTGACCGAGCGACAGATTGAAGTCTTGCAAAGGGTCGTGCAAGGTCTCTCTTACAAAGAAATCGCCGCGTCGCTTTTCATTACGGAACGCACGGTTAAATACCATATGCAGGAAATCTTGCAAAAGTTACATCTGCAAAATCGTTCGCAAGTCATCGCATATGCCGTGCGCACCGGTTTGGTGTCCAACAAAAGCGACTAGCCCTCCCTTTCGATACGGTACCCTGTCTAAAAGGACAGTCTTGGCTTGAAGCCAAGACTGTCCTTTTTTTATTTTAAGACTGTCTGCTGGGGCGTACACATCTGAAGCGCGAGTCCGTATAGTGGATACAAGATGATCGAGCAGCGAATAGTTGTCTTGTATGGAGTTTCATTATTCGTATCGGCTATGGAGTCGTGTCTGCAGGGACAGCCCAATCTTCGTGTCCAGAGAGCCAATAAAGGCTCAACAGATATCAAAGAACAATTCAATGTTCTGCATCCTGATGTGATCATCTTCGACAACGGCGAGACGGGGTTGGGTGATTTTCCCGGCGTCATGCAACTACTGAAGGATAACCCTCAGGCACTGGTGATTGGACTCGATGTGAATAGCAATCAGCTCACTGTCTTTTCTAGCGAGCAACGCGCGGCGACAACAGCCGCCGATGTGATTGAGGCAATCCTGCTCAAGGCACACAACGCTCATGAGTGACAAAACCCGTCACTTGATTAAACGGAAAGGAGCAATTTCACGACAAACATCGAAAGACCTTAACTAAAATTTCCATTACGGTTACGAGTACTCAATATTTCTAAAGGAGAATATTATGAAACACTCAACACAATTTACATTCAAATCGGGGCTGCTTATTTTGACGGTGTTAGCTTTTGTGGTCGCCGCCTGTGCTACCCCCACCACGCAAACATCGGCAACTAACTCGGCGCCTGCCGCTCAAGCGCCAGTGCAGCCGATCACGGTGCAACAATCCAGTGCGCCGAAGGCGGCTCAACCGCAGACTGCTGCGATTCTTCCGAGCGGCTTTGCCGCGCCCGCGCCAGGCCCGAATCTTTTAGCGACGACATGGCCCGAGCGATTGGGCATCATCGTCTCGGAATTCAAGCCCCCGACTGGCAAGGCACTTCTAAATCCTAAAGCTGGCGATTTGTGGTTCTTCTCAAACTCTAGCACAACATGGGGCGCGACCAACACCAAGAATGCGGTGTGGGTCATTGACGCTAAAACAAAACAGACTGTTGCCGAGATCGCTCCCTTTGATGGCGAGGGGAACAGCAGCCATGGTATTGCCGTTTCGGGCGACGCCAAGTTTATCTACTTGCCGATGTTAGGCAAGGATAATCGCATTGACGTGCTGGATGGTCGAACTCTCGAAGTCGTCCAAACGATCAAAACACTTGGACGACCTCATCATCAGAAACTGTGGCACGACCCTAAGACCAACAAAGACCTGATCATCGGCGAAGACTTTAACTGGAACTTCTCTGGTTCTGGCTTCTATGTAATCGATCCCAGTCAGAACAATGCCATCGTCGGTGGTTTGAGCAACGGTGACTTCCAAGGCAACCCCTACGTCAGCGCAGGCGCAGCCGATGGTTCATCTATTGTCGTCACTATTCCGGCGCCTATGTCCGCTTTCCGCGACAAGATGGATGGCTGGGTCGCCAAAGTGGATCCCAAGACTTGGAAGGTCATTGGCTTGATGCCAATGATAGACCCACTCTATCCCGTAGTAACAATTGATGGAAAATTTGCATATATCACTTCCGGTGGTCAAGCACGTATCTACAAGATCAACCTTGCAACAATGAAAGAAGAAGGCGAAGTTCAGACGGGACCCGGGCCTTGGGGCGCGACGCTCTCTTACGATCAAACCCGCCTCTATACCGCCGACAAAGGCGAAGGACCCGGTTACAACCAACAAGGTCGCACCACCACCAT
>CAKKQG010000062.1:7774-20034 GCA_919901875.1 Anaerolineales bacterium | reverse complement strand
GTTCGCGTTTAACACAGCATCGTTGCAGGCGTCGAGAAATTCCACATCGCCGACAGGGCGATAGGCTCTGCCCGTTACAGGATCGGGGTTGAGGTTGGCGGAACCGGGTGACAAACCGGGGAAGCCAAGACGGATACCCGGAAAAATGTCGCGCAGACGATTGGACGCTTCGATGAACCATCTATTAAACTCATCACCCGAATTCCACGACTTGCCAAAACCTTCGCGAGTGGTATTCGGTTCATTCAATAATTCAAACTCGCCCAAGCCTGCTTTGATGAAAGCGTCAATTTGATTCCGTCTGTCGGCGACGAACTGCGCCGGTGATCGCCCATTGTTGATCTCGGGATACACGATGCGCGCCTGAAGAACGTACGCGCCGACGTTGCGAAACGATTCAATCGCTTTGGGTGAATGAACTCCGCACAACAACTTGACTGCGCTCAAGCCCAGCGAGCGAAAGAGATCGAGTTCTTGTGGTGCGGGGTCGGAGTGACCGGTGAGGACGCCGTATTTGCTGTTCATAATATTAGAGATTGGAGATTAGAGATTGGAAGTTGGGTTTTTGGGATTTTGGGATTTGAAGTTTATGGAACGGGCTCATTCCTCACAAAACATAATATGCCTTCGGCGATGCCTTGCGCGATGAGATCGGCGTGGTTCGTCAATATGTCACGATCAAGATTCAAAAAGCCGATTTCAATGATCGCCGCCGGAGTCGTGGGATCCAGTTCATTGAAGGCATGATACACGGTCATATCACGAGTGATCGAACCGGCGTGAAAGCTCATGCCGGTGCGCTTGCCGTAACGATTAGTCATGCACGCTGTGAGCTTCGCCGAGCGATCCGGGATCGGGCTATACAATGCCGATGCCACTTTGAACCCGGTGGCGAGGGTGTTGATGTAAGCGCACGAATCGGAATGAATGGAGATCATTGCCAATGCTTTATAACCCGCGAGCCGATCATCAAATTCGTTGAGCAGATCGATCCGAAAGCCCGCCTTCTCCAAAATATCTTTCGTCTTGTTCGCCGCGTTGAGATTGACAGAGGCTTCGGTGAGACCATCCGAGCAAACCGCGCCGGGATCATTTTGCGGTCCCGAGTGTCCGGCGACAATACCGATCAACGGCAGCGCGCGCCGAGTCGGCGTCACCGGCAGAAGCGTGGAGTTTCCGCCGATGCGAGTCGCCATCGCCAATGAAATCTCTTGCGCCACTCGGGCTGGCAACAACGACGACGGCGACCACAAGCTAAAGGCGGTTGCCAACGCCACCGCCACAAGGATCACTAATCCAGTATATTGCAACGCCCGAATGAGCGGAGAGGCTGAAGGAGATAACATAAATGAAAAATGACCGCTTCGCGTGACAAATGCAAAAGAAGCAAGAGTCGTGCCTGAGGCGGGCTAGGATACACTGAATATGAGGGAAGCACAAATCAGAGAGCTTTGAGGAAATTTAATAAGAGAATACAATACCCACTATGTTCAACTCTGGCGTTTTAACTTTTCAGGAGTTTGCTATGCAAGAATCCTTGCCGCTCGCCACGATCCAAAACGCCGTATTGGAATTTTTGCGAGATCGTGAGGATGCTGTTGTGTTTGGCGCGCAAGCGGTCAATGCTTACGTGGGCGACCCGCGCATGACGCAAGATATTGATCTACTCTCGACTCGGGCTGAAGATTTGGCGCAAGAGTTACGGGATTATTTGAATAAAAAGTTTCATGTCGCAATACGAGTGCGCGAGGTAGGCGAAGGAAAAGGCTATCGCCTCTATCAAATCCAAAAGACGGGTAATCGTCATTTGGTAGATGTGAGACCTGTTGAAATTTTCCCTGCGACGCAACGCATCACTCAGGTGTTGGTCATTGCGCCGGCCGATCTGATCGCCAGCAAAGTGATCTCGTATCATCAACGGCGCGGCAAACCAAAATCCTGGACGGATCGGCGTGACTTGGCAATGCTGCTACTTACGTTTCCTGATCTCAAACGCGAAGAAGGCGAAGTTGCGGAGAAGTTGAAATTGTCAGGCGCATCAATGGATGTGATGAATGTTTGGAAAGAACTGGCGGCGCAAGAAATACAGGCAACGGATGAGGATGATGAATTTTGATACAACGTCTCGTCTTGAAGAATCAACAAAGCCCGCATCAAGCGGGCTTCGCGTTTAAAAACAAAACTTCCGAAGTTTTGTAAACTTCGGAAGTTTGGAAAACGTTTTATCGTTTCGTGTAAGTCGGTGCCTTACGCGCGCGTTTGAGACCAGGCTTCTTGCGTTCCTTCACACGCGGGTCGCGGGTGAGGTAGCCCGCCTTGCGGAGAGGCTTTCGCAGATCGGGGTTCATAGTAAGCAATGCGCGTGACACGCCGTGACGCACCGCTTCGGCTTGTCCGGTGATGCCGCCGCCATCTACGTGGATCGTGATGTCGAACTTGCCTTCCTGCCCAACCACTTTCAACGGCGCATTGACCGCTTCAAAATCGCCTAAGCGCGAGAAGTGCTGCTTGCCGGGTTTGTCGTTCACGGTAACAGCACCGGTGCCGCCGGGGAAGAGGCGCACCCGCGCCGTGCTTGCCTTGCGGCGTCCAAGACCTTCAAAGTATCGAGACTCAGTCATAGATCACAACTCCTAAAAAGTTAACGGCTTCGGCATCTGCGCTGTGTGCGGATGTTCTGCTCCGGCATACACCTTGAGCTTTTTAAACAACGCGCGCCCATGACGGTTATGCGGCAGCATACCTTTGATGGCAATCGTCAACGCGCGCTCCGGGCGAGCACTGCCCATCATCTGGCGCAAGCTCTCGCTCTTAAGACCGCCGGGGTAACCGGAGTGGCGATAATAAATCTTTTGATCCATACGCTTACCGCTCACCACGATTTTTTCAGCGTTGATCACGATCACATGATCGCCCAAATCCAAGCTGGGCGTGAAAGTCGGTTTATGTTTGCCCTGCAGCACCGCCGCCACGCGCGTTGCCACGCGACCCAGCGTCATGCCACCGGCATCCACAATAAACCACTCGTGTATAACATCATTTCCTTTGACAACGTAAGTCTTGTCCACAACCACTTCTCCGTATCTGCGAGCAGGATAAAACCTTGCTCTACAATTTGCAACTAATAAATAACTTCGATCAAACACAACCCATTCGGCGGAGCGATCTTGCCACTTCGACTTCGATCCGCCGCGCGCGCCGCCTCTTCAAACTCGGCGAGCGACGTCTCCCCCGACCCCACCCGCTTCAACGCGCCGACGATGCTCCGCACCATGCGATACAGAAAAGCATCCGCGCCGATATAAAAATTAAAAAGTTGCTCGTTCTCAACTACATCCCACCGCGCCTCACGCACCTCGCGCACAGTGTGACCGCCTTCAATGGGCGCACTGCCAAACGTCGCAAAATCTTTTCGCCCGATCAACATTTCGCTCGCTTGTTGCACTGTCTTCAAGTCAAGCAACTCAGGCACCCACCACGCAAAACGCTCGCGCAGTGGAGACCGCATCACCGCGTTGTAGATCGTGTAGCGGTAGCGGCGACCCCTGGCATCAAAGCGTGGGTGAAACTTCGGATCACACTCGCCGATCTGCCTCACGGCAATTGATCGCGGCAAATTAAAGTTGATCGCCTTGATCAATGTCGCCCCGTCGTGCCGCCATTCCAAATTGAAAGCGACCACTTGACCCGAAGCGTGAACACCGCTGTCGGTGCGCCCTGCCCCAGAAATGCTAACGGGGCTGCCGCCGTTGATGCGCGTCAGCGCACTCTCCAATTCACCTTGTATCGTCGGCTCTTGCACCTGCCTCTGAAACCCGATGAAATCCGTGCCGTCGTATTCGAGAACTGCTTTGTAACGTGCCACTTACGCAATACGAAATACGGATTACGAAATACGATGACGTATTGCGTGTTGCGTATTCCGTAACTACTCTTCCACCAACTCCAACATTACCATCTGTGAATTATCGCCATGACGCGCACCCAGTTTGATGATTCGCGTGTAGCCGCCTTTACGTTCAAGATAACGCGGCGCGATGTCGTCGAACATTTTCTTGACGATCTTCTTGCCGTCTAACCGCCCTTCCAACACTTGGCGCGCGTGAAACTGCTTGAGCTTACCCGCGAGTTTCGCCGCCTCATCCCCTTCGGCTTGCGCCGACTGGATGCCGCGTTTGGCGATGGTGATCATTTTTTCGGCTTCACCACGAACCGCTTTGGCTTTGGCAATGGTCGTGCGAATCTTGCCATGCTCAAATAACTGCGTCATCAAGATGCGGCGCAGGGCATTCCGTTCATCCGTGGGTCGGCTTAAGATGCGACCCTTAACTCCATGTCTCATGATTGTTTCTCCGCTTCCGCGTTATCTTTAGTATCTTTGTCTTTCAGATAACCTTTTTCGCGCAATTTCTCTTGTAATTCGGTCAGTGACTTCTCGCCAAAATTACGAATGGCAAGCATCGCTTCGGCTCCACGATTCAGATGATCGAGAACCTCACCGACTGTTGTAATGCCGGTGCGTTTGAGTGAGTTGAAGACACGCACCGAAAGATCAAGTTGTTCAATCGGCGTCTCATAAATCTCGCTCGGCAGAGTTGGGGCAGCCACTTCTGGCACAATGGGTGTGAGTGACTCTTCACTGACACCGGCGACGTAGCGCAGATGATTGATCAAAATCTTCGCGCTCTCGCTCATTGCCGCCTCGGGGCGGAGCGTGCCATCCGTCCAAATCTCCAGCACCAGCTTGTCGTAGTTTGTATTTTGTCCAACGCGCGCGCGCTGCACATCAAAGTTAACGCGCTTGATCGGGCTGTAAATAGCGTCCACCGGAATTTCGCCGATGGGCAATCGCCCGCGCTCTTCCGCCGGAGAATATCCACGTCCGCGACCCACTGTCATCTCGATCTCCAACTTCGCTTTGTCGTTATCAACAGTGAAGAGGTAGAGATCAGGGTTGACGATCTCGGCTTCCGCCGGGCAGACAATGTCGGCGGCGGTGACGATGCCCTCGCCGCGCACGTCGAGACGCAATCGCGCCGTCTCTCCTTCGTGCAAGATCAATCGCAATTGTTTCACTTGCAAAAGAACTTGCATCGTATCTTCCTTCACGCCCGGAACTTCCGAGAACTCGTGCAGGACATCGCTGATTCGCACCGACGTAACCGCCGAGCCGTTCAAGGATGAAAGCAGCACGCGCCGCAGTGCATTGCCGAGCGTTACTCCGTAGCCCGCTTCAAGGGGACTAATGATAAATCGCCCGTAATTGCGCGACACGGCATCGCGCTCGATCTTGGGAATAACCATGTTGTTAGGGTTCGTGTTCAAGTCTCAGCCCTCCTCGTCCGCAAACCATTAGGCGTACCGCTTGCAGGACGAAGCTAAAAGAGATACCGATAAAATCCATCGAACGAATTCGATGTCTGTCACACAAAATCTGCTAAAGCAGATTCGCAACGCGCTGAAGCGCGTTTCTTTATACTAGCCGCGAATTCATTCGCGGCAAAAAATTAGCGTGAGTAGTATTCGACGATCAACTGCTCGTTGAGCTTCGCGTCAATTTCTTGGCGGCTCGGCACTTGCAGTATTTTCGCGCTAAGCGCCGCCGGGTCACGGCTCAACCAGCTTGGCACTTGACGCGGCTCTGCCACATCCGGCAAATTTTTAAAGTAGGTGCGGTTGAGCGAACCTTTGCGAATTTCGATCACATCACCCGGTTTCAGGGTCATCGAAGCAGCCTTTGAGCGACGACCATTGACCAAGAAGTGACCATGCGCCACCAAGTTGCGGGCGTGGGCGCGGTTCTCGGCATAGCCGAGTCGGAAGATCACGTTATCGAGACGTCGCTCCAACAGCTGCAGCATCACTTCACCGGTCAAACCTTTGACATGCACAGCCTCGCTGTAGTAGCGGCGGAACTGAGTCTCCATCACACCGTAGATGCGGCGGGCTTTTTGCTTCTCACGCAACTGATTGGCGTAATCGGATGTGCGCGACTTCTTCGATTGCGCTTCCGGTCCATGTTGACCGGGCGCAAAGGGTCGGCGTTCGATGGCACACTTCGGCGAGAGGCAACGCGCGCCTTTAAGATAAAGTTTTTCGCCTTCGCGGCGGCACAATCTACAAACAGGTCCAATATATTTCGACATAAATTTCTTTCCTCAACTTACACGCGGCGTCGTTTCGGCGGACGACAACCATTGTGGGGAACCGGCGTGATGTCATGAATAGATCGCACGCGAATCCCCATGCCTTGAATAGCGCGGATCGCCGCTTCGCGTCCGGGTCCGGGACCCTTCACGTAGACGTCAATCTCTTGCATACCCATATCCATTGCGTTCTTCACGGCTTGTTGCGCCGCCATGCGCGCGGCGTAGGGCGTGCTTTTGCGCGAGCCTTTAAACTGCGCCGTGCCAGCACTGCCCCACGTCACGGCATTGCCTTGTTGATCCGTCACCGTGACAATGGTGTTGTTGAACGTGGCATGGATATGCGCTTGTCCGTAAGCAACACTCTTCTTGACTTTCTTTTGTGTGGTGCGCCGAGCACCTTTAGCGGTTCGACCCATTTAATGCTCCTCTACTTACTAGTTACTTCTTCTTCGCGCCGCGCTTGCGACCACGACCTGCCACCGTCTTCTTGGTGCCTTTGCGTGTGCGCGAGTTGGTGCGCGTGCGTTGACCACGCACCGGCAAATTGCGGCGATGGCGCATTCCGCGATACGAACCGATCTCGATCAGCCGCTTGATGTTCAACTGCACTTCGCGGCGCAGATCGCCCTCGACTGTAAAATGCGATCCAATGTAATCGCGGATCGAAGTCTGTTCGGCTTCGGTCAAATCCTTGACGCGGGTACCGGGGTTGATCTTCGTCGCCGCCAATATGTCGTTCGACAACTTCGGACCGATCCCGAACAAATACCGCAATGAAATTTCGACGCGCTTATCGCGTGGTAAATCAATACCTTCAATACGCATTTTTTCTAACTCCTACTGTCATCAAGTTCCTTTATTTCCCTTATCTCCCTTATTTCCTTCAGCAAACAAAGGAACTCACGGATCTAAAGGAAATTATCCCTGTCGCTGTTTGTGCTTGGGGTTTTCGCATATTACATATACTTTGCCTTTGCGCCGAACTATTTGGCACTTGGGGCAACGCTTTCGAATAGATGGTTTAACTTTCATGAGTCAATCTCCTACACCTTATAAGGAAGCCGCGAGATTATACCACTCCGATTACTGATCACTGTTCACCGATTACTTTTTTAGTTATCAGTTATCAGTGATCAGTTTTACAGTTTGGTCAGTATCTCCGCTTCCCCTTCTGTAATCGCTATCGTGTGTTCGAAGTGCGCGGTCAGTTTGCCGTCTTTGGCAACCACCGTCCACTGATCCCCTATCTCTTTTGTTTTATAACTGCCCGCTAACACCATCGGCTCAACGGCAATGGTCATGCCTGCTTTGAGCTTCGCCCCTTTTCCTGCCTCACCAAAGTTCGGCACGGATGGGTCTTCGTGCAGATAACGCCCCACGCCATGGCTGGTGTACTCACGCACTACATTGAAACCGCGTTCCTCAACATAATGTTGAAGCGCATTTGACATATCACCACTACGGTTGCCGGCTTTAGCGGCGGCAATCGAGGCGTACAATGCGCCTTCAGTGACTTCTAAAAGTTTACGCGCGTCGTCGTTGATCTTGCCGACGGCGAATGTCCACGCGCTGTCACCGATCATTCCTTTGTAAACTGCGCCGCAATCAATCTTGATGATGTCGCCCGCTTTCAAGACTCGTTTATTGCTCGGGATACCATGCACCAACTCGTCGTTGACCGAGGTGCAGATGTGTCCCGGAAAAGGACGATGGCTCTTGTTATGGTTCGGGTAGTTGTAAAAGGGCGAAGCCGCGTTATGCTGTTTCAAAACTTTCTCCGCCGTGCGATCCAACTGCGCGGTGGTGACGCCGGGTTTAATTTGCTCTTTCAGTTCTACCAACAATACTGCCACGATGCGCCCGGCTTCGCGCATCAATGCCAATTCGTTTTTTGTTTTGATGACAATCATGTGCGACCCAGACGATCCAGCGCATCGTCGTACAGACGACCCGCCGGGTCGTCTCTACCTAATTTTCGCCACGGCTGCCAGAAGTTGCACCGTCACATCGTCAATCTTCTTCTCACCATCCAACTCAGCCATCACCCCTGCCTTCTGGTAATACTCAATGAGCGGCGCGGTCTCGCTCAAATACTTGCTGATCCGATTCTTCACCGTCTCTTCTTGATCGTCCGGTCGCTGCGCCAACTCACCGCCGCACTTATCGCACTTGCCTTGTGCCTTCGGTGGATTGAACTTTTCATGAAAGACCGTGCCGCACGATTTACACGTCCAGCGTCCGGTCAATCGCTCGATCAAAGATTTTTCGCTGACGTTTATGTAAGGGACAAGGTTCACCTTGCCGCCGAACTCGCCCAGCATTTTATTCAAGGCGGCGGCTTGCGCCGGGGTTCGCGGGAACCCGTCGAGTACTGCCCCCGCCGCGCAATCGGGTTGTTTGAGTCGATCTCGCACCATTGCAATCGTTACATCATCCGGCACCAAGTCGCCGCGTTTAAGAATCGCTTCAACCTGTTTACCCAAATCGGTCTGTCGTTTGATGTTATCGCGAAACAGATCGCCCGATGACACGTGAGCCAGATTTTTCTGCTCACTCAAAACTTTTGCTTGCGTCCCCTTGCCCGCGCCGGGCGGGCCGATCAACACCAGATACATTGGCATAGCGACCTCCGCCAACTTCACTACCGAACTAACAACGCATCGTCGTAACCACGCAACTTCAATTCGGTTTCAAGACCGAAGAACGTATCCTTGACCACGCCTACCACGATCAGTAAACCTGATCCCAGAACAGTGAAGGCATTCGCGCTAAATACATTGCCCGCCACAAACGGTAATACCGCCACCACGCCCAAGAACAACGCGCCGGGCAAGGTGATCCGCCGCAAGACCCGCTCAAGATATTTTTGCGTCGGCGCGCCTTTGGTCACGCCCGGCACTTGCGCGCCGGATTTCTTTAAGTTCTCGCCATAGTTTTGTTGTTGAAAAATCACATCGGTGTAAAAGAACGAGAACCCAACCACCATCAAAAAGTAGATAATGATATAACCATTATCACGACTGTTGCTAAATAGGTTGATCGTCCCCGCTGCAAAAGTCCTCACCCACTCGGTTTGTGAGGCGACAAAGAACTGAGCGATGATCGCTGGAAAGGTCAAAATAGATTGGGCGAAGATGATCGGGATCATGCCCGACATATTCACTAATAACGGCAGCGTGCCTTTGACCGGCATAGATTGACGATACCCCATGCGGCGTCCGGGATACATCACCGGCACATTGCGCCGCCCCTGTGTCACTATCACAATCGCAAAAACAGTGATCACTAACAACAGCACAAAGGCAATGATCAATGTCGCGCGGCGGCCGATCTCAGGTTCTAACCACAAATCACGAACATTCGACGGCAGACGCGCCACAATGCCGCTAAAAATAATCAAAGACAAACCTTGATTGCGGATGCCGTATTCGGAGATCAACTCGCCGAGCCAGATGGCGAACATGGTGCCAGCCGCCATGCTGATAATCGTCGTCATCGTCGGCAAGATATTTTCAGGTTCAAGACCGAAACGCGGAAGAACCGGCGCCACGCTGTTGAAGATACGAATCTGTCCAATCGCCGAGAGCGCCGCCATCGGGATCGCCAGATAATATGTCCAGCGTTCCTGAAATTCTTTTGCCGCTTTCGGATCATCTTCCATGCGCCGTTGCAGCGCCGGGATGACCGGGACGAGCAATTGCAAAATGATCTGGGCGGTGATGTAGGGATACACGCCCATCGCCAAGACCGAGAAGTTCCCCACCGTGCCGCCGGAGAGCAAGTCTAACAAGTTAAGCAAATTGCCCGCGCCGCCGCCTTGATTCAAAATGGATTGCACGGCGGCTCGATCCACGCCCGGCACCGGCACGTGCGCCGCCAAACGGTAGATCACTAACAAGGCAAATGTGATCAACAACCGGTTGCGGATTTCTACTGCCGACCAAAGATAGCGCCACGCAGATCGTTTCATAATTTCCTTTTACTTAGCCCACGGCATTAACTCTACTGTGCCGCCAACTTTTTCAATCGCCGCTTTTGCCGTCTCCGACACGCGATGCACTTTCACTGTGAGAGGTTTCGTCAACGTGCCCTGCCCTAAAACCACCACGGGCTTTTTGGTGTCCTTCATCACGCCCACCAGCGCCAACGACTCGGGAGACACTTCGGCGTTTTTCTCAAAAAGATTTTCGAGACGGGCAAGATTTACTTCGACATAATGGATCTTGCGGATGTTGGTGAAACCGCGCTTGAATGGTAGCTTGCGCACACTCGGCAAGTTACCGCCTTCAAAGTATTGTGAAGGTCCGCCGCCTTGTCGCGCGCCTTGACCTTTGGTGCCGCGTCCAGCCGTCTTGCCTTGACCGGCAGAGATACCGCGACCGACGCGCTTCTTTCGATGCTTCGCGCCGGGGTTCGGTTGGAGATCATGTAGTTTCATTATTTGACCTCTTCCATCTTTAACAAATGTGAAACTTTCGCCACCATGCCGCGCACCGCAACCGTATCAGATACTTCAACCGTTTGATGCATCTTCTTCAGACCTAAAGCACGCACGGTCTTGCGCTGATGCTCGGGATAACCGAGCATACTGCGAACGAGTGTCACACGAACTTTCTTTTGGTTAGCCATTTTTCTTTCGACTCCAGAATGGCTGAACATCAGCCAACGCCTTGCCGCGCGCTTTCGCTTCTTGCTCGGCATTCTTCATCTTGGACAGCCCCTTCACTGTGGCATAGACCACATTCAACACATTGTTGCTGCCCAAGGATTTGGTGAGGATGTCATGCACGCCCACCGCTTCTAACACCGCGCGCATACCGCCACCGGCGATAACGCCCGTGCCGGGCGAAGCGGGTTTCAAAAACACTTCGGCGCCACCGTGTTCCGCCACCATCTCATGCGGAATAGTTGTGCCGGAGAGGAAAACAGATTTCATGTTGCGGCGAGCGCGCTCGGTGCCTTTGCGGATCGCATCCGGCACGGCGCGACTCTTGCCCACACCGACGCCGACTCGGCCCTTGTTGTCGCCGACGACGACCACCGTGCGGAAAGCGAAGCGGCGACCGCCTTTGATCACTTTCGCCACGCGGGCAATATCCACCACGCGCTCGTCGAGCTCTTCGCGATCTTCATCTCGCGCTACTACTTGTTCAGCTGCTTTAGGCCTTCGTTGTTTGCCTGCCATCCGTCACTCCTAAAAGTTCAAGCCCGCACTACGCGCCGCTTCTGCCAACGCTTTGATGCGACCGTGATAGTAATAACCCGCGCGATCAAACACCACCAACTTCACGCCCTTTGCCAGCGCGCGCTCGGCAACGGTCTTACCGACGATCTGCGCTTGCTCGGCTTTCTTTTTGCCATCCACTTGGGCTTGCAAATCCTTATCAACGGTGGATGCTTGTGCCAGCGTACGACCTGTCGCGTCGTCAATCACCTGGGCGTAGATATTCGACAAACTGCGAAACACATTTAATCGAGGACGATCCGTAGTGCCACTCACACGACCACGCACACGCTTCTGTCGAAGTCGTCGTCGTCCTTCACGACTGATATTTGCCATAGACTATGCCGCCTTTCCTGCTTTACCGGGTTTGAGGCGAACCACCTCACCCTGATAGCGCAACCCTTTGCCTTTATAAGGCTCGGGCGGACGCCAAGCGCGAACTTCCGCCGCCACTTGACCCACTTGCTCTTTATCCGGTCCAGAGACGGTGATCAGACGAGTTTTTTCATCCACAGCGAAGCTGACACCGGCTGGCGGCGTCACTACCACAGGATGTGAAAAGCCCAAGGCCATCACCAAATCTTTTCCTTTCAACTCCGCGCGGTAGCCGACACCCTCCACCTGCAGCACTTTGCTGAATCCATCGCTCACCCCCAACACCATGTTGTTCAGCAAGGCGCGTGTCAATCCGTGCAAGGCGCGAACTTGTCGCGAGTCACCACTGCGTTCCACATGCAGGATGCCTTTGTCCTCTTTCACCTTCACTTCATCACGGAAGGTGCGAGACAGCTCGCCCTTTGGACCTTTGACTTTCACTTCGTTATTTTTAATGGTCACACTCACGCCTTTCGGCAGTGTGACCGCTTTGCGACCAATTCGAGACACGT
>CAKKQG010000062.1:4839-7674 GCA_919901875.1 Anaerolineales bacterium | reverse complement strand
CACTTCGCCGCCCACACCCAGCGAGCGAGCGCGTTGCCCGGTCATCACGCCCTTCGGCGTGGAGAGAATCGCGATGCCCATACCTGAAAGCACCCACGGAATATCGGCTTTGTTCACATACACGCGGCGACCCGGTCGGCTGACGCGTATCAAACCGCCCAAGACCGCCTTCTTCTCGCGGCGCATGCCGACATACTTCAACTTAATGCGGATCACATTCTTTATTTTCTCGTCACCCTCCGACACTTCAAAGTCGTCAATATACCCTTCGTCCTTGAGAATCTGGGCGATGGACACTTTCAGTTTCGAATGCGGCACCGGGGTTGTCGCGTGACCTGCCAGCACAGCATTGCGCAGGCGCGTCAACATATCGGCGATGGGGTCAGTCACATTTATACTCATAGTTCACTTCACTCCTACCACGACGATTTGACGACGCCAGGGAGCAATCCCTGTAACGCCCGCTCACGGAAACAAATACGGCACAACGCGAACTTGCGCATGTAACCACGCGGGCGACCACAGAGCTTACAGCGGTTGCGCACGCGCACTTTATATTTGCGGACTGCCTCGCGGTTGATGATTGATTTCTTTGCCATGCGTTAAATCTTCCCTCTCTGTTGGAAGGGCATTCCCAACAACGCCAACAAGCGTCGTCCATGTTCATCGTTTCGCGCGGTGGTCACTACCGTGATCTCCATCCCGCGCAATTTGTCAATTTTGTCGTACTCGATCTCCGGGAACACTAACTGCTCGTGCAGACCCAGCGTGTAATTGCCGCGCCCATCAAAGCCTTTAGACGGGATGCCGCGGAAATCGCGCACACGGGGCAGTGCCACATTCATCAAGCGATCTAAAAAGCTCCACATACGCTCGCCGCGCAGAGTCACCTTGACGCCAATCGGTTTGCCTGCGCGCAATTTAAAGTTGGAGATGTCTTTCTTCGCTTTCGTCACCATCGCTTTTTGTCCGGTAACCAATTGCAGATCATTCACCGCTGCATCAAGCGCTTTGGCGTTATCCAACGCTTCACCCATGCCGATGTTCACCACTACTTTGGAAACACGCGGCACTTCCATCACATTGCGGAATGAAAATTCATTCTTCAATGTCGGGATCACTTCGTTCTTGTACTTATCTTTCAAACTAGGCATGATAATTCCTCGACCTCCACGGAGCGTTAGCGATCAATCGCTTCGCCGCTTTTGCGCGCGACGCGCATCGCCTTGCCGCTCTCACGCTTGACACTGATGCGAGTCGGTTTATCTTCTTTCGGGTCTACCAGCGCCACATTCGAAATGTGGAGCGGAGCTTCAAATTGAATAATGCCGGGCGATAGATTCTGCCGCCCGCCGGTCTTCGCTTGCTTTTGATGTTTCTTGCGGATGTTTAGACCTTGCACCACCACCCGCACATTGTTCGGGTCTTCAGCGCGAATGACGCGAATGACTTGCCCGCGCTTGCCCATCTCGTTGCCGGCGATCACTTCGACCGTATCGCCTTTTTTGATCTTAATTTTCATTACAACACCTCCGGCGCCAGTGAGACGATCTTCATAAAACCTTTTTCGCGCAACTCGCGCGCCACCGGTCCAAAGATGCGTGTGCCTCGGGGATTTTCACTTTCGGCGTCCAAGATCACTGCCGCATTGTCGTCAAAGCGAATATAAGAACCGTCGGCGCGGCGATATTCCTTCGCCACGCGCACGATCACCGCTTTGACCACTTCACTCTTCTTCACCGAGCCCTGCGGCGCGGCGTCTTTCACGGTTGCCACTACCACATCGCCCACATGACCAAACCTGCGCGTCGAACCGCCCAAAACGCGGATGACGAGCAATTCACGCGCGCCGCTGTTGTCGGCGACGACCAGACGAGATTCCTGTTGAACCATGTCCTAAGCCTCGACCATTTCCGCGCCGGTATTCTTGGTGACGATCCGCTCGACAACCCAGCGCTTCTCTTTGCTTATCGGTTGCGACTCGACAATCTCAACCACATCACCCACAACGCACTCGTTGTTCTCGTCGTGCGCTTTGAATCGTTTCGTGCTTCGCACCACCTTGCCATACAACGGGTGACGCTTGGTGCTGGCGATCTCCACCACGACAGTTTTCTTCATCTTGTTGCTAGTCACTTTGCCAACCAGTCGGCGACGATTGTTCATAGCTTACTTCTCCTCTTGATTCGCCGACAGCTCTGCCGCTAAATGCCGCTCGCGCAAAATAGTTTGATAGCGAGCAATGTCGCGCTTCATAGCCGTCAAGCGCGAGGTGTCGGTCAATTGACCGGTCGTGAACTGAAAGCGCAGTTTGAATAGCTCTTCCCGGGCGTCGTCGAGTTTTTGTTCAACTTCAGCGGTTTGCAAATTGCGAATGTCAACCGGTTTCATGAGAGTGCCTCCGCTGTTCCAGGCGCATGAATCAGATCGCGGCGCGTGATGATCTTGGTCTTCAACGCTAACTTGTGTGAGGCGAGACGCATCGCTTCTTTCGCCGTCACTTCATCCAAACCGGCGATTTCGAAAATCACACGTCCGGGGCGGATGACGGCGACCCAATGATCCACCGCGCCCTTGCCTTTGCCCATGCGGGTTTCGGCAGCACGCTGCGTCACCGGTTTATCGGGATAGACGCGAATCCACACTTTCCCTTTTCGTTTCATATAACGCACCAACGCGCGGCGAGCGGCCTCGATCTGGCGTTGAGTCATCCAACCGGGCTCCAACGCTTGCAGCGCATATTCACCGAAGTGAATCGCCGCGCCGCGAGTTTCGGTGCCGGTCATGCGCCCGCGCATTTGCTTGCGATATTTAACACGTTTTGGCATCAACATA
>CAKKQG010000062.1:0-4739 GCA_919901875.1 Anaerolineales bacterium | reverse complement strand
ACGTCCGTCACTTCCGGCGTTTCTTCTTTCAACACTTCGCCTTTATAAATCCAAACTTTCACGCCAATGCGCCCGAATGTAGTCAACGCTTCAGACTTGGCAAAATCCATATCGGCGCGCAATGTTTGCAAAGGCACGCGACCTTCGCGCTGCCACTCACGCCGCGCCATTTCACTGCCACCCAAACGACCGGCGCAAAGAATCTTAATGCCCTTCGCCCCGCCCTTCATCGCCTGCGAGATCGCCCGCTTCATGGCGCGGCTGTGGCTGATGCGTCGTTCTAACTGCCCCGAGATGTTGTTCGCCACCAAATGCGCGTCGAGATCGGGCGCGGTGATCTCATTCACGTCCACTTTCACTTTGGTGCCGCACAACGCTTCAAGATCGGTGCGGAGCACTTTAACTTGCGCCCCCTTGCGCCCGATCACAATGCCGGGTTTGGCAGTGTGGATGGTGACGTGAACTTGGTTCGGGAAACGCTCGATGTCAATTCTTGCAATTGACGCTTTGTCGTTCCCTTTCATGTTATAGATCATGCTGCGAATGGTGAAGTCTTCGTGAAGTTGCTTGGCATACTTGGCGCCTTCGGCGAACCAGCGACTTTCCCAATCTTTGTTGATCTTGAGTCGGAAACCGATAGGATGAACTTTGCGACCCATTAAGCGACCTTCCCTTCCTGCTCTGCTACGACGACATGAATATGCGAATAACGTTTGAGGCGCAACACCGAGCGACCGCGCGAAGCAAATCGGCGGCGCTTGAGTGCGGGCGCATCGTTGATCATAATTGATCTGATAAACAGATCATCGCCATTCATACCAAAATTGTTCTCGGCGTTGGCAATCGCCGTGGCAACCACTTTTGCCACATCTTTCGCCGCCGCTTGCGGCATGAACTTGAGCGTGACCATTGCCTCATTCGCTTTTTTGCCGCGCACCATATTGGCGATCAAACGCTTTTTGTGAGCGGAACCCGGCACACGAATAGCGGATGCTTTAACAAGGTGAGTTCCTTCAACTGTAGCCATGCTTTATTCTCCTGTCGTGGCTACCGCCGCCACTTCGGTGAGCTTCGCTTTAGTGACGTGACCCTTGAAGGTACGCGTCGGCGCGAACTCGCCCAGGCGGTGACCGACCATATTCTCGGTGACGTAAATCGGAACATGACGACGACCATCATGCACGGCAATCGTGTGACCCACCATTTGCGGGAAGATCACACTGGCGCGTGACCAAGTGCGAACAACTTTCTTCTCGCCTTTGGTATTCATGGCTTCGACTTTTTTCAAAAGTTTGGGCTGAACAAACGGGCCCTTCTTTAATGATCTCGACATCTATCCAACTCCTGACTAGCGTTGTTTCTTGACGCGACGCTTGACAATAAATTTGTCGGTGCGCTGATTGTGGCGCGTCTTGTAACCACGCGTGGGCTTGCCCCAAGGCGATTTCGGACCCGGCATACCGGTAGGTTGACGACCTTCACCACCCCCATGCGGATGGTCTCGCGGAGACATCGCCGTGCCTCTCACGGTAGGGCGAATGCCCAGATGACGTTTGCGCCCGGCTTTTCCCAACTTGACATTGGAATGATCCAAGTTGCCGACTTCACCAATCGTCGCCAGACAATTTTGCGGAATGAGCCGCACTTCACCCGATGGCAAACGCACTTGGGCGTACTCGCCTTCTTTGGCGAGCAGCTGCGCGGCAGTGCCGGCGGCGCGAGCGATCTGTCCACCTTTTCCTACTTGCAGTTCAATGTTATGCACCAACGTGCCAACCGGAATCCCCGAAATGGGAAGCGTGTTGCCCGCGCGGATTTCTGCGGTGGCGCTTGTCACAAGGGTGTCGCCGACTCGTAAATCTACCGGGGCGATGATGTAACGACGCTCACCATCGGCGTAATTCAACAGCGCGATGCGCGCTGTACGATTCGGATCATATTGAATCGCCGCGACCTTCGCCGGGATGTCGCGCTTCTCACGTTTGAAATCAACGAGACGATAATCTTGACGATGACCCCCGCCACGATGACGCACGGTGATGCGGCCTTGCGCGTTGCGGCCACCGTGTCTGTGTTGCGATTTGGTCAGCGACCGCACCTTTTGGGTGCTGGTGATTTCCTCAAACGTATAGCTGGTCATCCCGCGACGACCGGGTGAAGTGGGTTTATATACTTTGACTGCCATAGTTACTTGACCCCTTCAAAGACATCAATGGTTTGTCCTTCGGCGAGTGTGATCAATGCTTTCTTGTAAGCCGCCGAGCGAATCTTGGGACGGCGGTTGCGAAGATTGCGTGAACTCTTTGCCGCGACTTTGAGCGTATTCACACGCACCACATCCACATCAAACAGAGTCTCAACCGCTTCTTTGATTTGGGTTTTGGTGGCGTCGTTTCGCACTTCAAAGGCGTACTGAATCAATTTGCTCATTTGATAATTCGACTTTTCAGTGATCAACGGGCGGCGCAATATCTCATATAAATTACTCATCACGCCACCTCCTGACCCAAATACGTTTTGATCACATCGAGCGCGGCGAGCGGCATGACCACTGTGTCGTAGCCGAGCAGATCGCGCACGTTGAGATAACGCGCATTCAACGTCTTTGCCTTATCCATATTTTCAACGCAACGCGCCACAGCGTCATTCTTCTCCGGCAACAACACCAAAGCAGATCGTTCTGCGCCCAAGGCTTTCAACGCCTTCGCCACTGCCGAAGTCTTTGCTTCAGTGAGTAAAAAATCATTGACGACCACAATCTGGTTGTCTCCGGCTTTCACTGAAAGCGCAGAGCGTAGTGCGCCGCGTCGCATTTGGCGCGGCATCGCTTGAGTGTAATCGCGGGAGTGCGGCGTGTGAACCTTGCCGCCGCCTTTCCAATGCGGAGCGCGAATAGAACCTTGCCGCGCATGACCTGTTCCCTTTTGCTTGAACGGTTTCCGGCCGCCGCCGGCGACATCACCACGACTACGCGTGTTGTGAGTGCCAAGCCGCGCATTTGCCAACTGGCGCTGCAGCGCTTGGTGCATCAAATCTTTATTGATTGGGGCTTCAAAGATCTCGGCGGGTAAATCCACCATGCCAACTTTTGAACCCGTTAAGTCTTTCACTTCAATTTGCATAGATCAATTCGCTGAACTTCTTACTGATCACTGGTCACTGATCACTTGAGTCATCAGTTATCAGTCATCGGTAATCAGTTATTGCTTCCGCGCCTCCTGGATCACCACAATCGAACCCTTACCACCCGGCACGCTGCCATTGACCGCGATCAGATTGCGCTCGGCATCTACCATCACAACTTTCACGTTCTGCACTGTGGCTCTAACCGACCCCATGTGTCCTGGGCGGCGCGAACCTTTATACACACGACCGGGCGTGGTACCCGATGAGTTAGAACCCGGCGATCTCATGCGATCGGATTGACCGTGCGTTTTCTTGGAGCGGCTAAAATGATGACGTTTGATGCCGCCTTGAAAACCTTTCCCTTTGGTGATTCCGACAACATCTACATGCTCCCCCTCTTTGAACACGTCGGCCATCAACTTACTACCTTCGGCTAAATTATGTTCACCCTTCACGCGAAACTCTTTGATGTGTTTCAGTGTCGGGAGATTGTTGCGCTTGAGGTGTCCCTTTTCACCGGCAGCGAGACGCGCCGGTTTGACTTCCTCAAAACCAATTTGTACTGCGCTGTAACCATCATTCTCAAGTGTACGCACTTGAGTCACATAGCACGGACCCGCTTCAAGAACCGTCACGGGAATCACATCGCCGCTCTCGTTAAAAATTTGGGTCATGCCGACCTTCTTGCCAAGTAGCCCTTTCATAAAATCTCCTTCGCTATCGGACTGTCGCCCGGGCTCCGGGTTGCATCATCCGGGATAGCGGATCGCTTATAGCGTATGGCGTATAGCAAAAGCGTGTCCACCATCTGCTATTTGCCATTCGCCATCTGCTTATCTGCCATTTGCTATCCGCTAAATCGTGACCTCAATATCCACACCGGCGGGCAGATTTAACCGCATCAGCGTATCAATCGTCGTTGCATCCGGATCCAGCACGTCAATCAATCGTTTGTGCGTCCGCACTTCGAAATGCTCGTGCGAATCCTTGTCAATGTAAGGACTGCGTCGAACCGTGAATCGTTCGAGCCGCGTGGGCAGCGGCACCGGACCCAACACTTTTGCGCCGGTGCGTTCCGCCGTCTCGACAATCCGTTTCGCCGATTGATCCAGCACTCGATGATCGTAAGCTTTTAGTCTGATGCGAATTTTCTGCTTTGCCATATAGTCTTCTCAATCAGATGCGATTGAAGGGGCGCAGCATGCTGCGCCCCTTCAATCGCATCGCTAAACTCTAATCAATAATTTCCACGATGACGCCTGCGCCCACGGTGAGACCGCCTTCACGAATGGCGAACTTCGACCCCTTCTCTAACGCCACCCGCGTAATCAACTCCACCGTCATGTCAATGTTGTCCCCCGGCATCACCATCTCCACCCCATCAGGAAGAGTGATTGCGCCTGTGACATCCATCGTCCGAATATAGAACTGCGGGCGATACCCGTTGAAGAACGCCTTGTGCCGCCCGCCCTCTTCCTTCTTCAACACGTAGACTTGACTCTTGAATTTCTTGTGCGGCGTGATCGACCCCGGTTTGGCTAACACCATCCCGCGCTCAATCTGCTCGCGCTCAATACTGCGCAGCAACAACCCCACGTTGTCACCCGCTTGCC
>CAKKQG010000061.1 GCA_919901875.1 Anaerolineales bacterium | reverse complement strand
GAAGAGAAGATAGATTACATGGTTAGTGTGTTTGGAGAATTTTTCGATAAGCATCAATGAACAATGAACAATGAGACAATGAGACAATGACAAAATCCCAAATCCCAAATTCCAAAATCCCAAAAGTGCAAAGAGCTAATCTATCCGCGATGCGCCATTAGCCATTCGCTATCTGCCATTTGCTATCCGCCATGAAGCTCTCCGTCATCATCTGTGTGTATAACGAGCGCGAAACAATTTTAGAGATCATCCAGCGTGTGCAATCGGTGGACTTGGGCGATTGGGAGCGCGAATTGATCGTCGTGGACAATTGCTCGACCGATGGCACGCGCGAGTTGTTGAAGACCGTGACCGCGCCCAATGTGAAGATCGTTTACCAGCCGAAGAACATGGGGAAAGGCAATTCGGTTCGCACGGCGATCCCGCTTTGTTCCGGCGATTACTCGATTACGCAGGATGCTGATCTCGAATACGATCCGCAAGAGTATCCGAAGTTGATTCAAAAAGCGGTGAGCGAAAATTTGGATGTGGTCTACGGCTCACGAGTGCTGGGCGGTAAACGCTATCATCATTACGCGGCGAATTATTGGGGCGTGCGTTTCCTCACGCTGTTGACGAACCTACTCTTCGGGGCGCGTTACCGATGTGGCGACGAATTACAAGTTGATGCGGACTCCTATTCTCCAATCTTTGAAACTCACTTGCAGCGGTTTCGATTTAGATTTTGAGTTGAGTGACAAACTGGCTTTAGCCACAAAGCGCGTGGGCGAAGTGCCGATTGGTTTTAACCCGCGCACCTATCAGCAAGGGAAGAAGATCCGGCTGTGGGATGGATTGCATGCCGTGTTGATTGTTTTGCGAGATCGGTTTGTGCCGAGTCAATTTCACTGAAGATTAAAGATTAATGATTGAAGCCCAATCTTTAATCTTCAATCCTTGATCATGTTTGAATGAAACTTTCCATCATCGTCTGCGCCTATAATGAGAAGAACACGATCTTAACTGTCTTGGAGCGAATCCAAGCGGTGGATTTTGGATCGGATGTTGAGACAGAGATTATCGTCGTTGATAATTGTTCAACCGATGGCACGCGCGATCTTTTGAAGACGATTACCGCGCCGAATGTGAAAGTGATCTATCAACCGCGCAATATGGGCAAGGGGATGTCTATCCGCACCGGCTTTGCCCATAGTTCGGGCGAGTATGCGGTCATCCAAGACGCTGATCTCGAATATCACCCGAATGAATTGCCGAAGTTACTGAACGAAGCGAGACGGCACAACGCGGCGGCAGTGTTTGGGTCGCGGGTGTTGGGCGGTCATGCCAAATATAAATACGCTCACGCTTATCTGGGTGTGCGAGTGCTGACGACGATCACCAATGTTTTGTTCGGCGGCGCGTTGACCGATGTTGCTACCGCGATTAAGATGGTGAAGGTGGACGTGTTCCAAAAGTTGAATCTGGTGTGTTCAGGATTCGATCTGGACTTTGAACTGCCTGATAAGTTATTATTGGCGGGCTACGCCATCCGCGAAGTGGCGATTGATTATATGCCGCGCACCTACGAAGAAGGAAAGAAGATTCAAGTGAGTGACGGCTTGCGCGCGGTGATGATAATGTTGAGGGATAGAATAGGTTTGTCGAAAGTAATGAAGGGGTGAAGGGGATGAACGGGATGCGTCATCCCCTTCACCCCCTTCACCTTTTTTAAAATATGAAGATTGTATTTTCCGGTTCCATCGCTTACGACTACCTCATGACCTTCCCCGGTCACTTCAAAGAATTTATCCATCCCGAGAAGATGGAGTCGTTGAGTTTAAGTTTTTTGGTGGATACGCTGACGCGGCATTATGGCGGCACCGCGCCGAACATCGCCTACAGCCACGCGCTGCTTGGCGGTAAGCCGGCGCTCATTGGCACGGCGGGCGACGACTTCAACGATTATCGTCAGTGGTTAGAGTCCAAAGGGGTGGATACAAAGTCGGTTAAGCAAATTAGTGGAAAGATGACCGCCTCATTTTTTGCCAATACCGATAAAGCCAATTTGCAGATCGCCTCGTTTTACCCGGGCGCGATGGCGCATGCCCCTGAAGTGCGATTACACGATCTCGATTACAAACCCGATCTCGTCGTCATCTCCCCCGATGATCCAGTTGCGATGCGGAATCGAGTCCGTGAATGCGTTGAACTTAAAATTCCTTATCTCTATGATCCCAGCCAACAGTTGGTGCGGCTAAGTGTGGAAGACATTCGCGAAGGGATCGAGAACGCGAAAATGATCGTGGTGAATGATTACGAAGCGCACATTATTCAAGATCGCATCGGTCTGAGCGAAGCCGACATGGTGAAGATGGGTAAACAGTTGATCGTGACGCGCGGCAAAGACGGTGCCACCGTGTACGCCGATGGTCAGCGGGTTGAGATTCCGATCTTTCCGACGGATACGATTCTTGATCCCACCGGGACGGGCGACGCTTTTAGAGGTGGCTTCTTGCGCGGATTGGCGTTGGGGTTGGGTTGGGAGATCAGCGGCAAGATGGGGGCGTTGGCGGCGACCTACTGCCTCGAAAAGTCCGGGACGCAGAATCATGCTTACACGGTGGGTGAGTTTGTGAATCGATTCCGTGAAGTGTTTGAGGATCAAGGAAAGTTGGATCAGTTATTAAAGTAAATTGTGTAGAGCGTATTCCGTATTGCGTATTCCGTAATACGAACTATGCAATACGTTTGAAAAGGATATTAACCTAATGAGTAATTACGATATTAAGAATCCAAAGGTCGCCGACGGCGGGCGACATCGCATTGATTGGGCGGAGCAAGAGATGCCCGTGTTGCGACAAATCCACGAGCGCTTT
The DNA here is from genome assembly GCA_919901875.1 of Anaerolineales bacterium. Classification (GTDB taxonomy): domain Bacteria; phylum Chloroflexota; class Anaerolineae; order Anaerolineales; family VGOW01; genus VGOW01. The sequence goes on along the minus strand of CAKKQG010000061.1, from coordinate 1,148 downwards.
AAGAAAGAGCGACCCTTCAAAGGATTGCGCATGTCTGCCTGTTTGCATGTGACCGCCGAAACCGCGAACTTGATGCGCGCCTTGCAAGCGGGCGGCGCGGAGTTGGTGTTGTGCGCCTCGAACCCGCTCTCGACTCAAGATGATGTGGCGGCGTCGTTGGTGATGCACGATGAAATTCCGGTCTACGCCATCAAGGGCGAAGACAACGAGACGTATTACAAACACATCAAAGCCGCGCTCGATCACAAACCGCACTTAACGATGGACGATGGCGCGGATTTGGTCAGCACGATTCACAAGTCGCGCACCGAGTTGTTGAAAGATATTGTGGTCGGCACCGAAGAGACCACGACGGGCGTGATCCGTTTGAAGGCGATGGCGAAAGATGGCATGTTGAAGTTCCCGATCATGGCTGTGAACGATGCCATGACGAAACATTTTTTTGATAATCGCTATGGCACCGGGCAATCCACATTGGATGGCATCGTGCGTGCGACGAACATTCTGCTCGCTGGAAAGACGTTTGTGGTGTCAGGTTATGGTTGGTGCGGCAAAGGTCTGGCGAGCCGCGCGCGTGGAATGGGCGCGAACGTGATCGTCACCGAAATTGATCCATTAGCCGCGCTTGAGGCGGTGATGGATGGTTTCCGCGTGATGCCGATGGGCGAGGCGGCGAAAGTTGGTGACATCTTCTGCACCGTGACCGGCAACAAGAACGTGTTGGACGGCGAAGATTTCAAAGTGATGAAGGATGGGGCGATCATTTCGAACTCCGGTCACTTCAATGTTGAGATTGATATTCCGGCGCTGGAAGGAATGTCGAAAGGTAAACGCCACGTCCGCGAATTTGTGGAGACGTATGATCTCAAAGATGGACGCAAGATCAACTTACTCGGCGAAGGGCGTTTGATCAATCTCGCCTCTGCCGAAGGGCATCCCGCCTCTGTTATGGATATGAGCTTCGCCAACCAAGCCTTGGGCGCGGAGTATATGTTGAAGAACGCCGACAAGCTCAAGCCCGATGTGTATACGATCCCTGTTGATGTAGATCGTGAGATCGCGCGTTTGAAGCTGGAAGCGATGGGTGTGAAGGTTGATAAGTTGACGGCGGAGCAAGATAAGTATTTGAATTCGTGGGAAGAGGGAAC
>CAKKQG010000060.1 GCA_919901875.1 Anaerolineales bacterium | reverse complement strand
ACGCCATCGGCGACAAAGCCAATCACGATCTCTTGGATGTTTACGAACAACTCCGCGCCGACGAATCCCAAATCTCCAATCTCCAATCTCCTCTTCGCCACCGCGCCGAACATCTGCAAATCCTTCACCCCGACGACATGGCGCGCGTCGGCAAATTAAAGATCATCGGCTCAATGCAGCCGATCCACGCCACATCGGATATGAACATGGTGGACAAGTATTGGGGCAAACGCGGAGTCTATTCTTACGCCTGGCGCGATCAATTAAATAATGGCGCGGTGTTAGCTTTTGGATCGGATTCTCCGGTTGAACCGATCAACCCCTTGTGGGGCATTCACGCCGCCGTCACCCGCCGCCGCGCCGATGGCTCGCCTTCGGAAGAAGGTTGGTATGCGAAACAAAAGTTGACGGTATCCGAAGCGGTTGATGGCTACACCAAGGGAGCAGCTTACGCCGCGAAGATGGAAGATCATCTCGGCACGATTGAAGTCGGCAAGCTGGCTGATCTCACAATCGTGGATCGTGATCTCTTCACCTGCGACCCGATGATGATCCGCGATGCGGCTGTGTTGGGGACGATGGTGGGGGGCGAGTTTAAATTCCGCGCGATTTGACGCTTTCCCTCACCCCCAACCCCTCTCCTGAAAATGAAAACCAAGAACATTTTCGGGAGAGGGGAGCAAATGATTTTAATTAACCAGAATCAATTCCCCCCTCGCCAGATGACGCACTTGTTTCTTGTCATCAGGAGAGGGGGTAGGGGTGAGGTATCTCTCCATAATTTCTTCACACAACGGCGTTATATTCTGTAGAGACGTTGCAGCGCAACGTCTCTACCTTGTTTATGTCGAAAACAATTCTTGTCGTTGATGACGAACCAAAAATAGTTGACATCTGCCGTGATTATTTAAGCGCGGCGGGTTTCAAAGTGATCACTGCCGCCGATGGCGCGCGCGGTTTGTCTCTAGCGCGAAACGAGAAGCCCGATCTTGTGGTGTTGGATCTGATGATGCCCGGCATGGATGGACTTGATGTGTGCCGCCAACTTCGGCGCGAAGGCACGATGCCCATTGTGATGCTGACGGCGCGTGTGGAAGAGAGTGACAAGTTGATCGGGCTCGAACTGGGCGCGGACGATTACATCACCAAACCGTTCAGCCCGCGCGAACTGGTGGCGCGAGTGCGAACCGTGCTACGCCGCGCCGAAGGTTCTTCGTCGCCCGCCGAAGTGATCCGCGCCGCCGACCTGACGTTGGATCGCAATCGTTACGTCGTGACTCTGCCGAAAGGTGAAGTGGCGTTGACCCCAACCGAATTTGAACTGCTCGCGGCGTTAGCCAGTCAACCCGGACGAATTTTTTCACGCGGGCAATTATTGATGGCGG
>CAKKQG010000059.1 GCA_919901875.1 Anaerolineales bacterium | reverse complement strand
GCGATGCTTAACTTCAAACCGTTTCTAAACATCGAAGACGGCGACATCGTGCCAACTGAAAAAATGCAGAGCCGCGCGCAAGCCATCGAGCGGCTGATCGAATTTGTCGCCGAATTTTCGGACATGGAATATATGGCGATCTTGCAGAGTTCCGCTCGCGCGAATGAAGAAACGAAACTGCTGCTCGATCAGTTGGCGTTGAGTTTTCCGGAACGCCGCTTTCCGGTGTTGGCATATCGCCCCTCGCTTGGCACGTTTCTGGGTCCGAGCGGCATGGGAGTGATCGTCTTGGATGGGCAGAGCCATGAAGATTAATTTTGTCACCGACAGCACAACCGATGTGCCGCAAGAATTTGTCGAACGTTACAACATTCGTGTTGTTCCAACCATTTTAGTATTTGAAGGAAAAGAATATCGCGACGGAGTGGACATCACGCGCGCCGAGTTTTATCAGCGGCTGCCGTCTTTGCGCCCATTACCGACCACCGCCGCGCCTGCTTCCGGTGATTTCGAATCGATCTACGACTCGCTTGAAGGCGCGATCATCTCATTGCATACTGCCGTTTCGTTTACCGCCGTTTACACGTCGGCGCACATCGCTTCAGAAAAATTTGCGGGTCGGGTCACGGTGATCGATTCGGGTTCGCTTTCACTGGGCGCGGGCTGGCAGGTGATCGCCGCGGCAGAGGCGGCAGCCGCAGGGGCGAATGTGGAAGAGGCGTTGAAGGTCATCGCCGATGTGCGAAAGCGAGTCCGTGTATTTGCCTTGCTCGATACGTTGGACAATCTTCGTCACAGTGGGCGCATCAGTTTAATGCGCGCGTCAATTGGCGAACTGCTGCAGATCAAACCGATGGTGGAAGTGCATGAAAGTCAATTGATCGCCCGCGATCAATTTCGCACGCGCACCAAAGCCATCCCCAGTTTTATTGAACGGATGAAATTACTTGGCAAGTTTGAGCGGCTCGGCGTGTTATATACCGATAACATCGAACCGGCGAAGCAAGTGCTTGAGGCGTTGGGCAATCACGCGCCCGCCGATACGATCGTGAATCCGATCACGTCAACTGTTGGCACGCACATTGGCTTGAACGCGGTGGGCGTGACAGGCGTTTTGAAAGCATAGAGTAAAATTCAACCTACATGATTAACCCTTTTGAGACCCTTCGCAAAATTTTAGAGAACGAACTTTCGCGTGGATGTGACAACAAAGCAGTGACGGGCGGCTTGGATAAATTTGCGCCTGCGTTTGAAAATCAAGCGCGCAGTGTCAACGCCGATGCGGTGGCGGTTGATGAATTCGTCAACTGGCTGAAGAATTATTCTTACACTCCGCAAGAGCGCCGCGCTGATTCGATCAAAGTGATCATCGCGCGATTAACCGTTCTCGCGCCGCCGACTCCTCTGCCGCGCTATCAACCGCCGCGCCCGCCGACTCCGCCACTGCCGCCTCAACCGATTCCAAAACCTGCTGCCGAGTCCGCCGCGCAAGCGCAACAATCTCAACCGGCACCGGTTAAAGTTCAAACGCCGCCACCGCCGAAACCGCGTTACACACCCAAGCCGCACACGCCCGCGCCACTTAAACGTCCTCCGCTTCCACCCGAACCATCAGGCATCGGGCTCGATGCGCCGCTCACTGTTCTGCGTGGCGTGGGCGCAAAGCAGGCAGAGAAGTTGCAACGACTCGGTTTGCACACTATGCGCGACGCGCTCAAAAATTATCCGCGCCGCTATGTAGATTACTCGCGCCTGAAACCGATCAACCATTTGGAATATGGCGAAGAGATCACCATCATCGCTAAGGTGAAACATGCTTTCACGCGCGCGGTGGGCAACGGTCAATCGCAAATGTTGCGCGTGGTTCTTACGGATGATACGGGCGAGATTGAAGCGGTGTGGTTCAACCAACCCTGGCTAAAAAATAAATTGATGCCCGGCAATCAAGTGCAAGTCTCGGGGCGAGTCACTGCATACTTAGGCCGTTTGCAGCTGGGTAATCCGCAAGCCGAAGATTTAGATCGCGAATCGCTTAACAGTGGGCGCATCGTTCCTATTCATAAACTCACCGAAGGCATCAGCGCCAACTACATGCGGCGCTGGATGTTTGAGGCAATCGGCTACACCGCGCCGCGCGTGATCGATCCAATTCCCGAATCGATTCGTGGACGCGCGCGTTTGATCAATCTGTCCGATGCGCTGTTGCAGATACACTATCCCGATTCGCACGAAGGACTGACTCAAGCGCGGAAACGTCTGGCGTTTGATGAGATGTTTTACATGCAGCTGGGGTTGCGCCGTCAACGCTCCGAGTGGCAGGCGGTTCAGGGGCAGCCGCTCTCCGCTCCAGATGAAGCGTTGAGCAGAGTGATCGCTTCTCTGCCGTATACGCTCACCAACGCGCAGACCCGATCTCTTGGCGAGATTCGATCTGACCTGAGTCGATCTGTTCCGATGAATCGACTCTTGCAAGGCGATGTGGGATCGGGCAAGACGGTGGTGGCGGCGTTGGCGATGGCGGTTGCCGCAGGCGCAAACGCTCAAGCGGCGTTGATGGCTCCCACGGCGATACTCGCTGATCAGCATCATCGCAACATTTCTAAATTATTGAGTCATCTCAACGTTGCGTTACTTCTCGGATCGACTCCGCCTGCCGAGAAGCAAGCGATCTACGACGGCTTGCGCGATGGATCGATTCACGTCGTGATCGGCACACATGCCCTTATTCAAGAGAAAGTTGAATTTAAAAATCTCGGTTTCGTAGTGGTGGATGAACAACATCGTTTCGGAGTCGCACAACGCGCCGCGCTGCGCGGCAAAGGCGGCAACCCGCATCTGCTGGTGATGACCGCCACGCCGATCCCGCGCACGCTGGCGTTGACCGTTTACGGCGATCTCGACGTTTCAATTTTGGATGAGATGCCGCCCGGACGTTTGCCAATTGATACGCGAGTCATTTACATCAACGAGCGTGAGCGGGCTTACGCTTACATTCGCAAACAAATTGTGGAAGGGCGACAAGCGTTTATTATTTGCCCTCTTGTCGAAGAGTCGGATCGCATTGAAGCGAAAGCGGCTGTCGAGGAACACGAGCGTTTGCAGAAACACGTCTTCCCCGATTTGAAGTTGGATTTGCTGCACGGCAGAATGAAAGCCGATGAAAAAGATGAGGCGATGGAGAAGTTTCGCGGCGGCGAGACTCACATTTTGGTTTCAACGTCGGTTGTCGAAGTCGGCGTGGATATTCAGAATGCTAGCGTGGTTCTGATCGAAGGCGCGAATCGATTCGGGTTGGCGCAACTGCATCAGTTTCGCGGACGAGTCGGGCGGGGCGCGCACCAATCCTATTGTTTGTTGATCTCCGAATCGGATCCCAACACGCCCGATGTGCGCTTGAAGGCGATGGAGGAGACGCAAGATGGTTTTGTGTTGGCGGAAAAAGATTTGGAGATTCGCGGTCCCGGAGAATTTTTGGGGACACGGCAATCGGGCTTCGGCGAATTACGCATGGCGAAGTTGACCGACCTGCCGTTGATCGCTCTCGCCCGCAAAGAATCAGACACCGTCTTTGCCGAGGATCCGAATCTGCAAAAACCTGAATACAAACTGTTGAGTGAACGTCTGGCAGAATTTTGGAAAAATTTTGAAGGAGCAGGAGACGTTAGTTAAAGGATGAATTATGAAGGATGAATTATGAAAATGCTTTCATCCTTCTGCCTTCATAATTCATAATTTCGTAAATGGCGATTACAGCAGTCTTTCCCGGAACATTCGATCCGATTCACTTCGGACATATAGATATTGCCCATCGCGGCGCGTTGATATTCGACAAGCTAATCGTCGCCGTTTATGATCGCCCGCTTAAGTCGTTGTTGTTCTCACCCGAAGAACGACTTGCTTTGACTCGTGACGCCATCAATGGTCATTCCAACATTGAAATTGTTGGTTATAGCGGGCTGACGGTTGACTTCTGTCGCAAGGTCAACGTCAAAGTGATCTTGCGCGGCTTGCGCGTCTTTTCAGATTTTGAGCATGAGTTCCGCATGGCATTGGCAAATAATCGTTTGGCGCCCGAAGTGGATGTGGTGGCGCTGGTCACGCGCGAACAACACACGTTCTTAAGTTCGACCACGGTGCGTGAGATCGCCGCGCTCGGCGGGGATGTCAGCTCAATGGTTCCACCCATTGTCGAAGCCGCGCTCCAACGCCGCTTCAAAGAGTTGGGCGACGGGCAGACGGTGGTGCCGATGACGGCATTGCGGGATTAAATTATGAATTAGGAAGGATGAAGGATGAAATGCTGATTTGCGCGTAATGTCTTATTTTTATACACTAGTATTCATCCTTCATAATTCATCCTTCATCCTTTAAAGGACGCTATGGATATTCTTCACCTCGTAGATCGTTTAGAAGAACTCGTCAACAGTGCGCGCCAAGTGCCATTGACGAACAACATCATGATCGATCAGGATCGCCTGATCGACTTGATTGATCAGATGCGCGTCTCGATCCCGGAAGAAGTGAAGAAATCGCAGAAGACCCTCAACGAGCGCGACAAGATTCTGGCGCAGTCGAAGGAAGAGGCAGAACGTACATTGATGGTCGCGCGCGAAGAGCGCGACAAGATGATGTTGCGCGAGAGCATTGCCATTGCCGCGCAGAACAAAGCCGAGCAGATCATCGCCAATGCCAAACAAGAAGCCGAAGGTGTGAAAGGCGACGCCGACAATTATGTGATTGACGTTCTCTCGCAGCTGGAAGAACAGCTGGATCGCACATTGCAGCAAGCGCGGAATGGGATTGAGGTGTTGAAGGCGAGACG
>CAKKQG010000058.1 GCA_919901875.1 Anaerolineales bacterium | reverse complement strand
AAGGAGGCAACTATGGCAGAACAATCTGGAATGGAACTTATCTACGATTGGAATATGAAGGGTGAGTTACCCGCATATCCAAAGAAGAAGATCATGATCGTGGATGAGACCTTGCGTGATGGGTTGCAATCACCGTCTGTCACGCATCCCTCGATTCAAGACAAAGTCTATTTGCTCTACCTCATGCGTTGTCTCGAAGTGGATGCCGCCGATTTGGGATTGTGCGGCGCGGGCGAGCGATTTAAGAATGACGTTGTGACCTTGGCGAAAGAGATCGTCAAACAAAAAATGAACATGGTGCCGCAGAGCGCGGCGCGCACATTGGAGAGCGACATCAAGCCCATCGTGGACGCTTCGGAAGAGGCCGGCATCCCGATTGAAGCCTGCATCTTTCTCGGATCGAGTCCCATTCGTCAATATGCCGAAGGTTGGGACTTAGATACGTTGCTGCGCCTCACCGAGTCGTCGGTGTCCTTTGCCACGAAGCACGGACTCCCGGTAATGTTCGTCACCGAAGACACCACGCGCGCTAAGCCTGAGGCGTTAAAGGCGATCTACTCCACGGCCATCCGCGCCGGGGCGCACCGTATTTGCGCCGCCGACACTGTGGGTCATGCCACGCCTGAAGGTGTGCGCAACTTGATTACCTATTTACGCAAAGCAATTGATGAAGTGGATCCGGAAGTGGGGATCGATTGGCACGGTCACAAAGATCGCGGGCTCGACATCATTAACAGTCTCGTCGCCGTTCAAGCCGGCGCCGATCGGGTTCACGCCTGCGCGCTCGGTGTGGGAGAACGATCCGGCAACACTCCGATGGAAATTTTGTTGGTGAATTTGAATCTACTCGGATTGGCGAATCGTGATCTTAAGGGGCTGCCGGAGTATTGCCAAGTGGTGTCGCAAGCCTGTGGGGTGCCGATTCCGTTTAATTACCCAATCGTCGGCGCGGACTCGTTCCGCACGGCGACGGGCGTTCATGCGGCGGCGGTTGCCAAAGCCGATGGTCGCCACGACGAGTGGTTAATGGATCGGGTGTATTGCGGTGTGCCGTCGAGCATGGTCGGGCGCACGCAAGGAATCGAAGTGGGTCCGATGTCGGGCGAACACAACGTGCGCTATTGGTTGCGCAAGCACGACATCGAAGAGCATCCACTGTTGATCGAAAAAATTCTGGCGGCGGCGAAGAAGTCCAACAAGATTCTTTCGGACGATGAGATGCGCCGCATTGTGATTGTGATCTATCAACGGCTTCACCGCAGTGAAGATGTGCGCGATGAAGAGTTGGAGAGCGCGTTGGCGCGAGTATAGGCGTTAAGACCGACGCGGTTTTTAAAACCGCGTCGGTCTGCCGCGAGAGGAGGTGGAAGACGGGGCAGTCGCTATTTCGTTTATATGTTGATTCAAACTATCCGTTTCTATATATCCTTTGGAGGAGGAACATGATGAAAAGCAAATTGAATATCCTGATCAGTGTTGTGGCAGTCCTCGGGCTTTTGTTGGCGGCTTGCGCAACGCCGACCACGGAAGCACCCAAACCGACTGCCGCGCCCGCCCAGCCAACCGCTGTGCCGGCGACGAAAGCGCCCGAACCCACCAAGGCGCCAGAACCCACGAAACCGCCGGAGGCGTACGTCATCGGCGCGTTCATTTCTTCGACAGGCGGTGCATCATCTTTGGGTCAGCCCGAAGCCGATACTGTAACGATGATGGCTGAACAGTTTAATAAAGCCGGTGGCATCAAGGGACCCGATGGCAAGATGCACGAGGTTGTCGTCAAGATGTATGACGATCAATCGGACCCGACTAAAGCGGTTGAGGCGGTGAAGAAGATCATCGAATCGGATAAAGCGGTGGTCATCGTCGGCGGCACCAGCAGCGGCGCCAGCGTTGCCGTTAACGAAACAGTGACCAAGGCGAAAATCCCGTTCATCTCGGTGGCTTCGTCTTCGGCAATCGTCACCAAAGCGGATGGTTCGCAACACGAGTGGGTGTTTAAGACTCCGCAGCAGAACTTGCCAGTGGCGATGGTGCAAATTGACTGGCTCAAGGCGAAGGGCTTCACCAAGATTGCTTCAATTGGTGTGAATGACGCTTTCGGCAAAGACTCGATGGCGGCGATGAAGAAAGCCGCGGGCGATGCCAAGATCAATCTTGTTTATGAAGGCACGTTTGAACCGAAGACGACGGACTTCAGCGCGCAGATCACGGCGATCAAAGCGGCGGCACCCGAAGCGGTGATCGTTCACGCAGTTCCGGCGGAGGGCGCTCCCTTCACCGTGCAGTATCGTGACCTTGGTTTGAAGTTCCCGCTGGTTCATAATCACGGCATCGGCAACCAAGCGTTTATTGACACGGCGAAAGTTGCCGCGAACGGCGTCTTGTTCCCCATCGGGAAAATTTTGGTGATCGATCAGTTGGCGGCGAATGATCCGCAGAAGCCGGTGATTGGCAAGTACATCGCCGACTACAAAGCGAAGTTCAACAAAGCGCCGAGCTCGTTTGGCGGTCATGCTTGGGACGCCATGATCATGGTCAAGATGGCGTTGGAAGCTGTGGGTCCTGATTCGGCGAAGATCCGCGACTTCCTTGAGACGAAGATCGTTAAGTTCGTCGGCATCAGCGGCGTCTTCAACATTGACGCTAAAGATCACACTGGCATCGGCAAAGAATCGCTGGTGATGGTGCAGATCAAAGACGGCAAGTGGCTCTATGTTGCTCCGGCGGATTACGCGAAAGTTCCGTAATCTGAATTAAGAATTATGAATTATGAAGGATGAAGCGCGATTTTTTCATCCTTCATAATTCATCCTTCATCCTTTTCGCTATGCCTTCTTCTGAACAACTCGCGCAGCTTATTCTTTCTGGGATCACGCAGGGCAGCATCTATGCCTTGATCGCCTTAGGGTTCGTGACGATCTACAACGTGACGGGAGTGATCAACTTCAGTCAGGGTGAGTTCGCGGTGATCGGCGCGTTTGTGGCGATCACCCTTTCGCAAAAGGTGTTGTTGTGGCACGGGCAGATGACGGCATCGCTCGAATGGCCCTTGCCCGTTGCGGCGTTGATCGGCGTGACGACGGCAGTGGTCATCGGCGCATTGCTTTATCGGCTTGGCATTCAACCGTCGCGCAATGCCTCACCCTTGAGTCAAATCGTGGTGACGATTGGCGCGTCTATCGCGCTGCGCGGTGTAGTCTTGTTGGTGTGGGGCACCGATCCTTATCGGCTGACTCCATTCACCGAGGGTCCGCCGTTTGAATTCTTCGGGGCGATCCTCACCCGACAGAGCGTGTGGGTGATGGGCTTGACGGTTGTCTTTGTAGTCAGTTTGTTTTTATTTTTCAAATACACATTGATCGGCAAGGCGCTGCGCGCCAGTTCGGCGAACCCGGGCGCGGCGCGGTTGATGGGTATCAATCCGCGACAGATGGGCTTGATCGCTTTTGCTTTGAGCGCGGGGTTGAGCGCGTTAGCGGGCATTGTGGTGTCGCCGGTGACGTTCACGACTTTTGATAGAGGCTTGATGCTCTCGCTCAAAGGATTCGTGGCGATGATCATGGGCGGCTTAACCGACCCGGTGGGCGCGGTGGTTGGCGGCCTCATCTTGGGAGTCGTCGAATCGCTTGCCGCCGGTTTGATCTCTTCCGGCTATCGTGATGCGTTCACGTTTGCTATTTTAGTAATCGTCCTATTAGTTCGGCTCGGCGGTTTCATCAAAGGGCGCAAGGGTGAAGCCCTCGAAAGAGCCGGGTTATGAAATTGAATCTTTCACCCGAGCGGATCGCCGCCATTATTTTTGTGGTTGCTATCGCCGCCGCGCCTTTCGTTATTCAAAATAATTATCAAATTTTCATGTTGACCCTCATCGGCTTGTATACGATGTTGACTGTGGGCTTGTCGTTGGTGATGGGCTATGCCGGTCAGGCGTCGTTGGGTCACGCCACGTTTTACGGTTTGGGCGCGTACATCACGGCGTTGTTAAGCGCGCGCCTGGGTGTGCCGTCGTGGGCGGCGTTGATCGCCGCGGGTGTGTTGTCGGCGTTGATCGGTTATGTGTTGGGCGTGCCGATCTTCCGTTTGCGCGGACATTATTTGGCGATGGCGACGTTGGGGCTCAACGTGATCTTTGTGTTGATCATGAAAAATGAAGTGGCGGTCACCGGCGGTCCTTCGGGATTTACCGATATACCGCCGCTCTCGGTGGGCGGCTTTGTGTTTGACAGTGATGTGAAGCTCTACATGCTGGTGTGGGCGGCGACACTGGCGGTGCTGGCGCACGCCCTCAACATCGTCAACTCGCGCGTGGGTCGCGCGCTGCGGGCGATACACGCCAGTGAGGTCGCCGCCGAGTCGTTGGGGGTGGATGCGAACGCCTTCAAGCTTAAAGTGTTTGCGCTTGGCGCAGGCTATGCCGGTATCGCCGGCGGACTCTATGCCCAAGCGATTCACTTCATCAGCCCTTCCAGTTTTGACATTTTAGTTTCAATTGAACTGGTGACGATGGCGGCGATTGGCGGACTGGCAAGTATCTGGGGATCGATCTTTGGCGCGGCAACGGTGGTGCTGTTGGCACAGTTCATCCGCGACAAACTCGCCGAAGGGCTGGGTCTTACCGGCGAGTTGGAGATCATCGTCTTTGGATTTTTGCTGGCGATCATTATGGTTTTGCTGCCCGAAGGTTTAACAACCGGTGGCTTGAGATTATTTCGTGAGTGGAGA
>CAKKQG010000057.1 GCA_919901875.1 Anaerolineales bacterium | reverse complement strand
GCCATTCGCGCTTCGCAGTTGGGGCAGAAGGTTGCCATTGTAGATAAAGAGTGGTTAGGCGGCGTGTGCTTGAACGTTGGCTGTGTCCCATCCAAATCGTTGTTGCGTAACGCCGAGATTGCCCACACACTTCGTCATCGCGGGAAGGAATTTGGATTCTCGTTCGACAACCTTAAACTGGATTACGGCGCGGCAGTTAAACGCTCACGTCAAGTGTCGAGCCGACTCGTCAAGGGCGTGGAGTTCTTGATGAAGAAGAACAAGATTGACGTGGTGATGGGGACGGCGATGTTGAAGTCGCCCACGTCGGTTGAAGTCACGGCACAAGATGGATCGAAGAAGACGCTTGAGGCGAAAAATATCGTCGTCGCCACGGGCGCAAGTGCCGCCGTTCCACCCTTGTTCAACGTGGACGGCAAGAAGGTCGTGACGTACCGCGAAGCGATTCTGCAAGAGACTCTGCCTGCTTCAGCCGTCGTCGTCGGGGCGAGCGCAATTGGCTGCGAGTTTGCGACGGTGTGGAATTCTTACGGCACCGATGTGACGCTCGTTGAAATGTTGCCGCGCATTGTGCCAGCCGAAGATGAAGAAGTAAGCAAAGAGCTCGCCAAAGAGTTCACTAAAAACGGGATCAAAGTTAAAGCTGGGACGAAGACCGAAACGATTGAAGTGGTAGGCGAGAAAGTTAAGGTGAAGTTGAGTGACGGCAACACCTTAGAAGTGGATCAGGTGTTGGTTGCTACGGGAATCAAACCCAACTCCAAGAATCTCGGTTTGGAATCAGTTGGAGTCAAATTGAGTGAGCGCGGTTTCATCGAGATTGACGATGGGATGCGGACGAACATCCCCGGCGTTTATGCTATTGGCGACGTGACCGGTAAGTTGGCGCTGGCGCATGTGGGTTCGGCGCAAGGCATTGTGTGTGCCGAGACGATTACGAAGCATGAGACGGTGACGCTCGACTATGCCATGCTGCCGCGCGCGACGTATTGTTATCCGCAAGTGGCGTCGTTTGGTTACACCGAAGCGCAGGCAAAAGAAAAAGGTTACGAGATCAAAGTCGCCAAGTTTAATTTCATGGCGAATGGCAAAGCCTTAGGTCTTGGCGATTACGCCGGTTGGATCAAGATCATCAGCGACGTGAAGTATGGAGAAATTCTCGGCGCGCATATGATCGGTCCCGAAGTGACTGAGCTGTTACCGGAGTTCACATTGGCGCACAACATGGAATTGACCGCCGAAGAGATCGCCCGCAATGTCCACGCCCATCCCTCTCTCTCCGAAGTGATCATGGAAGCGGCGCATGGACTGACTGAGGGCGGATATATACACATGTAAGGACACTCTCTCTATGAACACACTCCTCGCTCTCTCGTTTTGGATTCATTTGATCGGCGTTGCGATTTGGGTCGGTGTTTCGATCTTGATGCCGGTCTTGATCATGCCAATTCTACAAACGCTCGAACCAGCGGCGCGCATGAAGTTCATGTCGGCCTGGACGCCCAAAGCGGCGCCGATTATTAATGTCGCCATTGTGTTAGTCGTGCTCAGCGGCATCGCGCTGATCGGTTTGAAGTATGGCACGTATAACGTGCTTGGATTGAATGTGTTGACGGCAAAATTGTTCGTCACAATTTTGATGATGGCAAACGGAATTTATGTGGGAGTCGTTTTGGCAAAACGTATCGGCACTCTTGCCCCCGCGCCCGGCACACCGCCCTCGCCGCAATTTCTTAAAACACAAAAAATGCTAAACATGCATTCGTGGGTTCAATTCGGCTTGGCGTTGATCGTTTTGCTGTTGGTTGGATTCTTGACAGCTTAGGGTGGCAGTTAAAACTGCGTCAACATAAAGCAAAGTCCACCTTCGTGGACTTTGTTGCACAACACAAAACCCGCGCAGGCGGGTTTTGCTTTTTGTTGGCGCGAATTTATTCGCCGCAGAACGCGATAGTTTCTGATAGCGATAGCCTGACAGAATTTGCCTCATGAGAAAAGTTGCCATTTTAGGAATTGGACAAATACCGATTGGCGAACACTGGGAAAAATCAATTCGCCACCTTGCCGGTGACGCCGTCACTGCCGCGATAGCCGAGGCGCACATTGAGCCCACCGCCGTTGAATCGCTTTACGTTGGCAACATGCTTTCGGGCGCGCTCAATAAACAAGAAAATGTTAGCGCTCTCATCGCCGATTGGGTTGGGCTGCGCGGGATCGAAGCGTCGAAGATCGAAGCCGCATGTGGATCGGGCGCGGCGGCATTTCGATCCGGTCTAATGGCAGTTGCATCGGGCGTTAACGATCTTGTTCTCGTCGTCGGCGTGGAGAAGATGACCGAGACCGGCGGCACGAACACCACCTCTCACCTAGCGTCGGCGGCGGATGCCGACTACGAGGCGGCGCAAGGACTTTCCTTCGTCGCCCTCAA
>CAKKQG010000056.1 GCA_919901875.1 Anaerolineales bacterium | reverse complement strand
ACGTATAGATACGTAGACATGTAAACAAGTAAAAACGTAGATGGGTAAACACGTAGACACGTTGAGACGTAAAAACGTAAACTTGCAGGCTGGGAAATACTTAAGCCAAAAGACACGGAATTGCAGGGTTGTGAAGTTCTGCATTCCGTGTCTACTTGTGTACTTGTTGTCGAGTCTCGTAAAGTCGTACCTATCAAATTTTGGTAGTGTCCCTGTAACGAGTGATGACAAAAAATGATGTTTGTGTTGTGTCCGATGTCCATTATCCTCGAAGCCCTAATAAGTTTCGAGGAGCAACAGAATGGATTATACGACCTGCTACTGTCAGTCGCGGCGATGTCCTATGTTTGGGAAAACAGGTTCATCGGCACAACTCAAATTACATGATTGGCAACATGGTCAGCCGCGATTTCGTTGCCAAATATGCGGCTCAATTATTTCGGCAAGTAGCGGTACAGCGTATGCAGGTATTCGCACAGATTTGGAAATCTATCGCCGTGGAACAAAAACGCTGGCAGAAGGATTAAGTATTCGCGCTACATCTCGACTGATCGAAGTAGACAAAGACACAGTCAATCACTGGTTGCCAGCTTTGGGACTTCATAGTCAAGGAGTGATGAATTATTTTTTCCGCAATCTGCATTTGGAAGAATGTCAGTTGGATGAATTGTGGACATTCATTTACAAGAAAGAAAAACAACTGACCGCACTGGAGAAATTAGCCGAAGTGTACGGCGATGCCTGGGTTTGGATTGCCTTCAGTCCTGTTTGCAAATTAGTGCCTGCCTGGGTGGTGGGAAAACGCACCTTGCCTCATGCGCGCAGGCTCGTTTTCAGGCTAAAATCGGCTTCGGACGGGCAGATTCCGTTTTTTACCAGCGACGAACTACCTCATTATGCCGATGCGCTTTTGGAAGTATACGGAGAACAAGTACAACCGCAACGCCAGGGAACGCGTGGACGTTTTCCGAAACCGTATCGAGTGCCGCCTCCAGATTTATGCTATGCAGTCGTTGTTAAAAAACGTGAGCAAGGACGAGTAGTGGAAGTCTCCACACGTATTGTTTATGGCACAACGCAACAAGTTGAAGCAGCGCTTGAAGCATCACCTGTCAGCCGTGCCATCAATACTTATGGCGTAGAGCGCAACAATTTGACGATCCGCCAACATTCAAGACGAATGAGTCGTAAGGTGAATGCTTTCTCAAAAGACCCAGATTATCTTGAACATCAATTGACATTGGCTTTTGCCTATTATCACTTTGTTATTCCGCATCGCGGGCTTCGCCAACGTTTACCACACGCACTGCCAACCAAAGGACGCAAAGGTTCGTACAAAAAATGGAAACAGGTAACCCCTGCGATGGCGGCTGGTTTAACCGATCACGTTTGGACAATGGATGAATTGCTTAGTTTTCGCATACCGCCAAAATCACTATGGAAATGACCTTTCACTCGTTACAGGGACACTACCGTAAATTCCGCGCGCGGCTGTAATAGCCAAGCCCCTCCCAGGCGTTTAGCACAGCCTGTTCAGATGATTTTGCCAATGCTTTCACATCAGGAAATAACTTCATCCATTTTTCAAAATAGGGAATGACCGTTTCCACCCGCGTTTGCTGGAGCATGATCTCCGAGACCCAGACCGCATAAGGGTCAGGATGGTCACGCCAGGGCATCGTCCGCCCATGTGTGCGATACCAGATGAGGAGACGGCGGGAGAGTTT
>CAKKQG010000055.1:4579-7694 GCA_919901875.1 Anaerolineales bacterium | reverse complement strand
GTTTTCGTCTTGCGCGTTTTGGTCTGAGCCATGTCGCAATTTTACCATCACGGATTTGTTTGATGATGTTGGGTAAATTATCTTGTCAGTCAAACTTCATCGTTCATCTTCGCCCTCAACGGCGAGTTGCGGCTGATCGCCCACGAGCAGAGGGCGAGCGAAGACGAGATAGCCGGTATGCGCCACCATGCGATCAAAGGGGCGCAGACGAGACGGCACCGGCTTGTAGTGGCGGAGCATAAGCTCCAACACTTCGATAAAGGCGAATCGATTCCGTTGCAGGGCGAGAATCAATTCCGAGACTTGCGGCGTGGTGGGAACTAAACAGCCAAAGTGTCCGCCGCCGCGCAAGGCTTTGTATACTTGCTCCATATAATCATAGGGGTTCGACACGTCGAGGAAAAGTGATTCGATGTTCGTTTCGTCAAAGCCGTCTTTGATGTCGCGTAACTTAAAGTCAACGCGATGACTCCAACCCATTGACTCGATATTTTTACGCGCGACCTCTTGCATATCGTCGCGCACGTCATATGAGATCACTTTGCCCGTGTCGCCCACAAGGTGCGCTAATGCCGTTGTTAAGCCGCCGCTCCCCGAACCGGCTTCGAGGATCGTCATACCGGGATGCACGTTTAATTTCATCACGATCAAGCCGATGTCTTTGGGAAACATGATCTGCGATTTGCGCTTGATGTGATTCACCAGATCGGCGGCGGAGGGTTGAATTAAATAAAATTCGTAATTGGTGTGCGAGATCACCTTCGAGCCGAATTCTTTGCCGATCAGATCGTCATGGTTGAACACGCCGCGATGTGTTTGCAATTTTTGTCCAGATTGCAGGCGCACTAAAAAGAAACGCCCATTGATGTCCACCAGTTCAATGATGTCGCCGTGAGAGGTAAGCATGAACAGATTATAATGCTTGTTAGTCGAGTAGTCTGGTAGTCGAAGAGTCAACGCTCGACTACTTGACCACTCGACTATTATGCGACCTCACCTTCAATCCTTCACCGACGAAACGATTAAGCATCTTCAAGCCTTGATTCGACTCAACACGGTGAATCCGCCGGGCAACGAAATACTCGCCGCCGAATACATCGCCAAAGTTTTGCGCGATGAAGGCATCGAGCCAATTGTTTTAGAGTCGGCGCCCGCACGCGGAAATGTGATCGCTCGCCTCAAAGGGTCGGGCGAGTTGCCGTCGCTCCTCCTCTACGGTCACACCGACGTGGTCGGCGTTGAATCGGAGAAGTGGACTCATCCACCATTTGAAGGAATCATCGCCGACAATTTTATTTGGGGGCGCGGCGCGTTGGACATGAAAGGTTTTGTGGCGCAGCAGCTCACCGTTTTTCTCAACCTCAAGCGTCACGCCAAACTTAAACGCGACGTGATCTTCGTCGCCACCGCCGACGAAGAGATCGGCGGCAAAGAGGGTTATGGCATGGCGTGGCTTGTCAAAAATCATTCTGAACTTTTGCGCGCCGAGTTTGGCATTAGCGAAGTGGGCGGTTTCAACATTTCGCTCGGCGGCAAACGCATTTATTTGATTCAAGTGGCAGAGAAAGGAGTGTGTTGGGTGAAGGTGCGCGCCAAAGGCAGAGCGGGTCACGCTTCAATGCCGCACAGCGATAATTCGATCATTCATTTGATGAAAGCGATCAACCGCCTGACGACTCAGGGGATGCCGCATCACCTGTGCGAGGCGGTGAGTGGGTTCATCGACTCGGCGAGCGCGGCGGCTGGCGGCGTCACCGGAATCGCTTTGCGATCACTTAAGTCGCCGCTCGCCTCACGAATCATTTTTAATACCGTGCTGAAAGATCACGATCTGCGATCCAATTTATATGCGATGTTGCACAACACGGCGACTCCGACTCGACTCAACGCCGGCTATCAAACCAACGTGATCCCCAGTGAAGCCGAAGTGACGATTGATGGGCGCACCTTGCCCGGCTTCAACACCGAATCATTTTTGCGAGAGTTGAAGAGTGTGTTAGGGGAGCTTTTGGACTACGAGGTGATCATGGAGTCGCCGCCGATCCAAACGCGGCACGACACAGAATTATTTGAGACGATGTCGAATACATTGAAGCGGCACGATCCGCAGGCGCACGTTGTGCCGTATATGATGTCGGGGGCAACGGACGCCAAATACCTTGCGCCGCTCGGCATACCGACCTACGGCTTTACGCCGATCCAAATGCCGCCCGATCTCAAATTCGTCGAACTCTTTCACGCCCACAATGAGCGCGCGCCCGTCGCCGGGTTGGGTTGGGGGACTGGCGTATTATATGAAGTAGTAGCAAAATACTGTAGTTAAGTGGGGGCATGAGTGTGGTAAACTTTTTTGCACTTGGTAATGAGTCAAAATCTTAGATTATTTATTCGGGGAGCTTTCTATGGCACGCATTCTTTACATTGAAGATGATCCTGGCATGATTGATTTGGTGACGACTATTGTCACGCGGCGCGGTTACGAGATCACCGGCGCGGTGGGCGGACATCAGGGGTTGGAGATTCTCAAGTCGCAGACCAAGAAGCCTGATTTGATTCTGCTGGATTTAATGATGCCCGATATGGATGGCTGGGAGGTCTATCAGCAGATCAAAGCCAATGAGGCGACGAAGGATATTCCGGTGATCATCGTCACTGCTAAAGCACAGAACATTGACAAGGTGTTGGGTCTGCAAATTGCCAAAGTGGATGATTACGTAACCAAACCTTTTGGTCCGCAGGATTTGGTGAGCAGCATTGAGAAGGTGTTGAACAAGAGCAAGTAAACAGTGGGGAGTGAGTAGTGAACAGTAATGCGGCTGATTCATAAAGCAACAAATCGAGTCTTGCTCGGCAACTTGGCATGGTGCGATTCGTTTTTCTCGCGGCTGCGCGGGTTGATGTTCCGACGAGCCTTAGGCGAGAGCGAAGGGATCGTGTTAGTTGAAAAACGCGAATCACGCCTCGATACTTCTATCCACATGCTGTTTATGTCCTTTTCGATTGCTACTGTCTGGCTCGATTCTAAATTCCGCGTGGTGGATGTGTGCCTCGCCAAACCTTGGCGACCCTTTTATGCCTCGCGCGCTCCAGCGCAATATGTTGTTGAAGCCTCTCC
>CAKKQG010000055.1:0-4479 GCA_919901875.1 Anaerolineales bacterium | reverse complement strand
ATCACCGCGCAAGCCCAAGCCTCGGGACCACAATACGTCGTTCAGGCAGGCGATACGCTCTTCAACATCGCTCAATCTTTTGGCGTCTCCCTTGCCGAACTGCAAAAAGCAAACAACATCACCGACCCGACGAAGATCGCCGTCGGTCAATCGTTGACGATTCCGGGCTTTGAGGGAATCAGCGGCAAGGTGTTGACCTACAAAGTAAAAATAGGCGAGACCTTTGCCGGTGTGGCGCGGCGGCTCGGCATGAAATACGATCTCGCCGTGAAATTAAATCGCGTGACGAATCCTTCACTGCTCTACGTCGGTCAACGCCTGACCTACATCGAAGGCGCAAAAGGTTTGGCGAATGGCAAAGTCACGGTGATCCAACCCGGCGAGTCGATGATCGCTCTCGCCGCGCGAAACGGGAAAAATGTGTGGGAGCTGGCGCTGTTGAACGATGTCGCCAACCCGTACGCGGTTGCATCGGGGCAACAAGTGATCACACCGGCTGACGGCGTCCCCTTAACGGGGTTGCCGACTCCGTTTAATTCCATTGTGATCAAACCGGAGCGGATCATTCCGGGCGGCACGATGGAAGTGATCGTGCAAGCGAGTGATGGCGCAAAGTTAAAAGGTAAGTTTGACGAGTGGGATCTAAATTTTGCTTCGGAGGCAATCGGGCAAGTGTCGCTGCAAGGCGTACACCGTTTCACCGAACCGGGTTTGTATCCCTTGGTGATCACCGCAACCACACCCAGCGGAGTGGTCTCGGTGTTCGAGCAAATGATCCCAATTGCCGATGGCAAGTATCCGGAGTTTCAACGCATCAACGTCGGAGCCGAGCTCAAAGATATTCTCGATCCGAATGTGATGATCCCCGAGTTTGAAAAGATTCGTCTCGCCTCAACCATTTATTCGCCCACGCGCCAGTGGCAAGGACTGTTTGCCAAGCCGGTTCAATCAAATTTCGTTTCGACTCCGTTTGGGATTCAACGATCATATAACGGCGGACCGCTGGATAATTTTCACGGCGGCATTGATTGGGGGGCGAGCGGCGCCGCGCCGATCACCGCTGCGGCGAATGGCACGGTAATTTTTGCGAGTGAGCTGCGCGTGCGAGGCCGCGCCACTTTGATCGATCATGGTTGGGGCGTGGTGACGGGCTATTGGCACCAATACAAATTCCACGTGACCGTCGGGCAGAAAGTTAAAGCGGGCGATCTGATCGGCGAAGTAGGATCGAGCGGACTCTCAACTGGACCACATCTGCATTTTGAAGTTTGGGTGGGCGGCAACGAAGTTAACCCGGAGCAATGGCTGACGACGGAATTTCCGTAAAACCCTGATATAATACCCGCCGCATTCCCCGCAACTTAGAGGCTTATTGGTGATACAGCGTAAAACTCAATCGTCGTCCTATTGGGACGAAAATTTTTCCGTCGAAGATTCTGACATCGAATATCTCAACAATCTTTTGCTTGAAGACGAAACACCGCTCACGACAGACGAGCTGGTGTCGGCGCTCATTCGCAATCGCATCGCGCGCGAACAACGCGCCATTGAGATGCAGCTGACGCGCGGCAGCGCGGCTTACTTGCCCAAAGAAACCTACACCCTCGGGCAGACTCTTTCGTTCCCTCAAATTGATTTCGCAACCGGCAATGTCACCGCCGTGCGCGCCGGACAGAATCCTGAGCTCGGCAGCTTCGACGTGATCACCATAGACTTCGGCGAAAGTGGCGCGCGCGAATTTGCGGCGCGACTCGTCACGCACAAGCTCAACGCCAGCGAAGGCAAACTCGGTGACGCCGACGCCGTTGCCCAGACTCCCGAACACATCTTGGAGCATCACGGTCAAGCAATTGCCGCTAAGCTCGCCGCGACTCTCAAAGTGAAGGGCGACATCGTTCCCATCGCCGGTCACTGGTTTTCTCACACGCTGCTGGCTGACATCAACGAAGGTCATCTTAATCTGGCTGAAGCCGCGCTCGACATGGCAGGCGGCGGACCGCTCGGCACACACGACTTGCTCGCACATCTCGATCTGCCTGTCACCATCAACGATCAACTCAAAATCTTTTCACTCGATTACGCTTTGCAAGAAGACGAGCGTTTCGACGAAGTGGGTCCTGCCGGTCAGGTCTTGTGGTATCTGCACCGTCTCGAACCGCAAGAAGTATTGAACACGCCACCCACGCTGAAGGTCGAAGCGGTTGATGAGTCGATCAAGCTGCCGATAGCATTACAAAATCTTGAAGCCGACATTGATGACGAATTCGGTTCGCCGCATGACTACGGTGACGCCGCCAACGGCGAAGTGACCCTGCATCTTACCTTCCCCCATCGCCGCGCCGGCACGCTTCCTTTATCTGAAAAAGTTAAACGCATTTTCCCCACCGCCTACGAATCACCGCGCGTGCGATTCACTCTTGTGGATGGTCACAGCGGAGAGAAACATCCGGGCTGGGTAGTGCGCGAAGGGCGCTATGTCTACGGGCTTGAAGAGTGGTACAAGAAATATGAAATGCCCGTCGGCGGCACGATCACCGTCAAGCGTGGCGAGGCCCCCGAAGAAGTGGTGGTCAAGATCGCTCGCCGCAAGTTGGCGCGTGAGTGGTTACGCACTGCCGCCATCGCCGATGGCAAGATCAGTTTTGCCATGCAGAAGCGACCGATTACGACGGACTACGACGAGTTGATGATCGTCTCGTTAGACAACTTCAATGTGTTCGATGAAGCGTGGAAGAAAATGGAACGTCAACCCTTTGCCAAGATCGTGGCGGATGTCTTCCGTGAATTAGCGAAGCTCACCACGCAATCGGCCGTCCACGCCCGCTCACTGTATAGCGCGGTGAACGTCATCCGCCGCGTGCCGCCCGCGCCGATCTTTCACGAATTAATCTCGCGCCCCTACTTCGTCCACGTCGGCGATGCCTACTGGCGTTTTGACGAATCGAAATACAGCGAACAATGACCGAGCCCAAAATTTTCCGCCCAACGATCCAAACTCGCTTTCATATTGATTATTCTTTGTGGGAACGCGATGGCAACGATCTGCGAGTCGATCTTAAGAGCCATCTCTGCCCCGAGCATCAAGCAAAGTTCGCCGAGATGGGCGACGACACCCGGATCGATTGGGTAGACCCCGACACTGCCGAAGTGCATCAGATGGACGGCTTGCAATACATCTTGACCACGCACTGTTCGCAACAACCCGAGTACTTGCTGCAACAAACAACGCTGGTAGACGCCGTCTTCCGCGTCTTCCTCGCCAATGGCAACACACCGCTCACGCCCGTCGAGCTGGCCGAAAAAATCGGCAGACCGAATCAAGGGAATACAATTTTTAAAACAATCGGTGGGGCAAGGGTGTATAAGGGGATGAGACCGATTGTAGAGTAATTGGTAATTGGAGATTAGAGATTGCGCCGTAGAGTGATGAACTCTGCGGCGTTTTTTTATTTGTTCCTCTTCGCTAACGACAACCTTCGCCGGGCGATCCCGCAATACTCGGCGCTCACATCTATCCCCACATATAAACGATCCGTTTGCATCGCCATCACACACGTCGTTCCACTGCCGCACATTGGGTCAAGCACCACATCTCCCGATTTAGAAAAACACAAAATTAAATCTTCCGCCAATTTATCGGGGAACGTGGCGGGGTGTTTCAACTTCAATCTGTTTCCCTCACTGTTGCTGGTCGAATAATTCCAAACTGTTCCGCGACATTTTAATGGGTTCACCTGTTTAGGTTCGATCTTCTTAAACCCGCCATTCGTCAAACGATCTGTCCCGGCATAAGTTTTCCCGGCATGTTTGCTGGGAATCATCAGGGGAGATTTATCAAACGTTTTGGGGCGCGACCCTTTGAAAAAGATCAGGATGTATTCGTGATCGACTCGGAATCGCTGCGTCCACCATGCGCCGGGGTTGCCATCGCGTCTGTAAATAACGTTTTCGAAAAGCTTCCAGCCGATCTCGTCGCACCAATCTACTGTGAGACGGGCTGTGGTCAAAGACTTGGCAAATTTTTTAGTGCCGTCGCCGATGACCAGACAACACACGCCGCCGTCTTTAAGGACGCGATACAGCTCCACCCCAAGCGAATGAAAATCGAATCGCCAGTTTTTTTTGTAGTCTCGTATGGCGTCGTACGGCGGCGAGAATATTGCTAAATCTACAGATGCTTCAGGCAATGTATGCAACGCTTGTAGGCAATCGGCGTGGATGAGTTGATCAGTGCGGAATTTTATTTTAGGCATGACACGATTATAGCTTTTGCTAGTGCCGTTAGCAACTCTTGTGATGATTGCTTTGCGAACCGGTTTCTTTTCAGATATAATTTATCCACTTTTCAAAGGAGACTACCATGAAAAAATTTACCTTGTGGACTCTGATGGCTTTGGTTTTAATTCTTTCGGCGTGCGCTAGCCCGACCCCTCCGCCTACGCCAACTGCAGTGCCAATGCCAACAACGGCGAATACGCC
>CAKKQG010000054.1 GCA_919901875.1 Anaerolineales bacterium | reverse complement strand
ACGATCACCATGCCGTCAATTTCGGGAGCGTCACGGTAGGAGCGACCCATGCTCAAGCCGTCGTTTGAACCTTCGATCAACACATTCAACGTCTTGCCGATGAACGATTGATTCTTGGTGAGCGAAATTTTTTGTTGCTGTTCCATCAAACGGTTGCGTCGCTCCTCTTTTACTTCTTGCGGTACAGGATCGCCCAACGGCTCGCTGGTCGTGCCGGGCTCAAAGGAAAAGGTGAACGTGCCGACTCGGTCAAATTGCAACTCGGCGGTGAAGTCGAGCAACGCTTGAAACTCTTCTTCGGTTTCGCCGGGGTAACCGACGATGAACGTGGAGCGGATCACCAAGTCGGGCATGGCACTTCGCATCTTGCGAATCGTTTCGTGGACCCATTCAATGTTCGACGGGCGCTTCATGCGGCGCAGAGTCATCGGGTGTCCGTGTTGAAGCGGCATATCGAGATAATGCAAAACTTGTTTGTGCTTCGCCATTGTTTCGATCTGGCGATCTGTGACATAGCCGGGGAAGGCGTACATGATCCGAATCCAATCAATCTGTGGCGCGGACTCCGTTAAACGATCCAACAACTCTGACAAACCTTCTTTCACACCCAGATCGTGAGCGTAATCGGTTGTGTCTTGAGCGATGAGGATCAACTCTTTGATTCCCAACGATTGAAGATTCTGCGCTTCACGCACAATTGACTCAATGGGACGACTCACTGCGGTGCCTTTGATCAACGGAATGGCACAGAAGGCGCATGGTCTTCGGCAGCCATCGGCGATTTTTAAGTAGGCACTCGCGCCTTGAATGGCGGCACGCATCGCGCCGTGTTCGTCCGATCCAACGACGGGCGCTTCAGGTAAGTGATAGATCGGTTGAGGATGAGGTGTGGCACGCAAACGTTGAACCAGATCAACAATATCCATCCAACGCCGCGTGCCGATGATGCCGTCGAGTCCCGAAACTTGTTTGGTAAGTTCCGCGCCGTAACGTTGCGAGAGGCAACCGGCGGCAATTAATAGCTGCCCATCTTTTTTTGTTTTCGCCAACTCGCGCAAGGCATTAACCGATTCTTCTTTGGCGGGACCGATAAAGCCGCAAGTGTTGACGATCAACACGCTCGCCTTATTGGGATCATCCGTGCCTCTGAAGCCCGCGCCGCCGAGCAGCTGCGCCATGCTTTCCGAGTCAACAGTATTTTTTGAACAGCCGAGGCTGAGGAGATAGAAAGATTTTGATTTTGACATTGACCCTCTGTAGAAACGTATTGCGTATTCCGTATTACGTAACACGCAATACGGAATACGTTTGAACATTACGGAGTTTTCGTCGAGACACTTCCCCCGCTCGCTTTGCAAGTTTCTTCCGCCGCTTTACGTCTATCGTCTGTTACCTGATTATTTTCAACGGCGAATGCCGCCGCATATTCTAAAACGGCGTTGCACGAATCATTTTTGCCTATCAATATGCTGGCATATGTAAGATGAGCATCACGCGCGCGGGTTTTGGTATCGCGGAAGTTCGGCGCGAGTTTGTAGAGCAGATCAAAGTCTCGTGTCGTGCGCTGCCAATTCAAACCCCAATACGACACGCCGTTGATATAGATCGTCGCCCATTGCTGATATTGCAACGCTTCGGTGTCCAGCGAGCCGATCTTCGACGCTTCGTCGAGATCGGTCAGACCGAGTTCGAGCTTGCCGGTCTGGATCGTGTTCACGCCGCGATTGCGGAGCGCGGT
>CAKKQG010000053.1 GCA_919901875.1 Anaerolineales bacterium | reverse complement strand
AAAAGAAAAATTCGCGTTATTCGTTTATTCGAGTCATTCGTGATTAAGGTGCGTAAGTCCAGTAGTAGTGTGTGTCTCTGAGTGAAGATGCCTTCCTCGCTATTTATTAAATGAACGCTGTCGGAAGTCTCTTCCCGCTTTCGGCGGGGCGGAGAGTTCGCCCTCCTCGTCAGCCTGCAAGATCCAACGAATGAGTATTAAGTAGATAAAGCTTGCTAAGACAATAACCGACAGGACGACGACTCCGCCAGGTCCTGCGTCGGTGAAGAAAGCACTGATCACTGAAACGATTTGCTCCATGAGTT
Organism: Anaerolineales bacterium; assembly: GCA_919901875.1. GTDB lineage: Bacteria > Chloroflexota > Anaerolineae > Anaerolineales > VGOW01 > VGOW01. The sequence goes on along the minus strand of CAKKQG010000053.1, from coordinate 1,781 downwards.
CTCCTACTTCGTCCCCGCTCTCTGTATCCCCCATCGTCGTCGGGGAGTCGTCTCCACGGCCTCTTCAACCACATCGGCGGTTTCCCACACCGGCACAATGGGGAAGTAGCGGGTGAAGGCGGCATAGAGCAAAATCATTCCGCTGAACAGAGCAAGCGTGATCGCTCCTTCAATCCAGGTGGGGGTATAGGTGCCAATCACCAACTCATACAATAATCGCGGGCGCGTTTCGGTTGGCACGATCACGACATAACGCTCCAGCCACATTCCGATATTCACCAACACAGACGCTGTCACCATCCAGCCAATACGATCTTTGCCCAAGAAGACATAGATGATGAGTGGCAGGACAAACACCATAATCACCATTGTCCAGAACATCCAAGCAAAATCGCCGGTGAACTTTTGCCAGAAGACCGCCATCTCTTCTGAAAGGCTTCCGTAAAATATGGTGAGATACTCCGCCACCATCATATACAGCCAGCCCAGCGTGAAGACGATAAGTAATTTGCGAAGCGAGTTGAACAGGCTGACAGGGAGAGCCGCTTCAAGGTGATAAACGCGGCGCAGCACCGCCAGCACAATCACTACTGCCGCCGTGCCGGAGAAAATTGCGCCCAATAAAAAGAATGGACCAATGAGGGCAGAGTGCCAACCGGGTTGAACCGTCATGCCAAACACCCACGATACAACCATATGAACAGTGACGACGAGCATCGTCATGAAAATCGCCATCCCATCCAGCACGCGCTCCAGACGATGATATTGTTGCGGACTCCCTTGCCAACCCAAAGCCAGCAGCCGATACATCCATTGTTGCCAGGCGGGCGCGTCGGTCAGACGATCACGACACAAAGCAATATCCGGTAGAAGCGAAAGATAGAAGAACACAACACTGGAGAACATGTAGAGTGAGACCGCTGTGAAATCCCACAACAGTGGCGATTGGAAACGTCCATAGAAGATAACGTTGAGGGCGCGTTCCGGTCGCCCCATATCTATCAAGATGCTGCTCACGCCAAAGGGCAAGCTAAAAATGGTGATCGCTTCGGCGGCGCGGGTCAGCGGCTTGCGCCACTCCGCGCCAGCGAGCCGGAGAATGGCGGAGATGAATGTGCCGGAGTGCGCCAGACCGATGAAGAAAACAAAGTTGGTGATGTAGACGCCCCAATAGACCGGGCGGTTGAGTCCGGTGACGCCCAACCCCGATGTCCATTGTTGATAATAGGCATAGCCGCCGAGGCCGACAAGCCCGACTAAGATCGCCCAGAGCAAGCGGTCTCCATTCGTGGGACCGCGCAGCGGAGCCAGAATGGACACTTCATGTTGGTTGATTCGCTGCTCAGGCATATCAGTTAGCCTTCTTTGAGATAGATCACTTTCGGGTGCGTGCCAACGTCTTCTAACAAACGAAAGGCGCGCGGACTCTTGGCGAGCAGCGATACCGTGCTTTCGGGATCATCGAGATCGCCGAAGAAGCGAGCTTTGCCGGTGCAGGTTTGCACGCACGCCGGAATATATTCATCGGCGCGGAAGGCGCGCTTTTCATCGGAAGCATGAGCGCGCACCTTTTGCAAACGGTGAATGCAGAACGTGCATTTCTCGACCACGCCTTTGGGGCGAACTGCCGGACCTTCAAGATCATCTTCACTTTCGATTCGATCAGGGTTGCGGTAAACCGCCAACGATCCTTCCCATTCCGGCTCATACCAGTTGAAGTAGCGCACACCGTAAGGGCAAGCGACGGTGCAAAAGCGGCAGCCGATGCAGCGCGCATAATT
>CAKKQG010000052.1:6237-8210 GCA_919901875.1 Anaerolineales bacterium | reverse complement strand
CTAGGGGGTCCGCCCTGCCCCATCATGCCGCCCATCATTCCGCCGCCTCGCACAATCAACGCGCCAACTTTTTTGTCGTCAACGGTGATCGCCGTTCCCGACGAATCATTTACAGTTTGCCCGATCAATATGCCGTGTGTATCTGCCACGACTCGGTTTTGCGAATCGGTGATGATGAGGCGCTGCCCCATCATGCCGCTATAACCACTATCGAGAATCGATCCGACTCCATCCCACGATCCATGTCCGCGATAATAGCCAGCGAGTTCTTGCACTAGTGAGGATTCATTCGTCATGCCGCCACCGAACATCAAACCACGAACTTCTTGCACCGTGATTTGGTTGGCAAGATACGACACGACGATAACGCCGATGAGGGCGACGGCGAGGAAGGAGAGGAGGAGTTTGGGGAAGAGGCGCATGGATCAATGAACAATGAAAGAATGAACAATGAACAATTCAATTGGGCAATAACGAAAGTTAAGTGCGCTTCGTGTGCGAGGGGCGATCATCTGAGTTGCGTGAATTGCGAAGGATTGCAAAAATGATCCGCACAAGTTCATCTGCTTCTTTCCAGAGCTCAACAACTTCTGCATCACCTTTCATCACGGTTTCCCGAATCGTCTTCAGCCAATGACGACTCTCTCGCGCTTCTTTGTATGCCACACTCACTTTATGAATAAAATCGTCTTTCGACTCCGCCCCATCCGCCTCTTGCATATTCGCGCCCACTGACAATCCGGAGCGCGCCAACTGTTTCGCCAAAATCTCCGCAGACAATTTTCTTGGCATTCGATCTATCAAATTCACCACTAGCACTCCAAACTTAAAAGTCCTCTCCTGTATATCTTGCGGCGATTTCTTCTCCATACTTCCTCCTGTGTTTTTAATTGTTCATTCTTTCGTTCTTCATTGTTCATTGTTCATTGTTTCATTGTTCATTGTTCATTAAATTTGTATCCGACTCCGAAAACGGTGACGACGTATTCCGGGTTTTTCGTGTCGCGCTCGAGCTTGGCGCGCAGGTTGCGGATGTGGGCGTCTATGGTGCGCTCGTAACCTTCGTAAGCATCACCTTGAGCCGATTCGAGCAATTGCAGTCGAGTAAAAGCGCGACCGGGTTCACGCGCCATTGTCGCTAACAAATTAAATTCGGTCGGGGTGAGGTCAAGAGATTCAGCGTCACGCAAAACGGAGTGTTTGGTGAGGTCAATGGTGATGTCGGCGGCGCGGACGATCTCCGGTGACGAAGGTTCGGCGCCAGCGCGGCGCAAGACGGCGCGCACGCGGGCAACCACTTCACGCGGGCTGAAGGGTTTGGTGATGTAATCATCCGCGCCGAGTTCGAGTCCGACTAATCGATCTGTTTCTTCAACGCGGGCAGTGATCATGATGATCGGCACGTTGGATGTTGAGCGTAATCGCCGCGCCACTTCAATGCCATCCATTTGCGGCAAGCCGAGATCGAGCAGCACCAGATCGGGCTTCTCGTGTTTGTATTGGGCAAGCGCCATCGCGCCGTCGCTGGCGATCACAACGCGATAGCCGCTCTGCTCTAAATAGCCGCGCAGGACTTTGGTGATTTGCGATTCGTCGTCAACGACAAGGATGGTGTGGGACATAAATGTTTACGGAATACGCAATACGGAATACGTATTGCGTATTCCGTATTGCGTATCAGATGTTGTGTTGCGTAAATCTTACACCTTTTCGCCGCAATAGGGGCAGGCTTTCCAATTCGGTTGAAGCGTTTTGCCGCAATGGGTGCATGTAGTTGCTGCCACAGGTTGAGTCGGGGTGAGTGCGCGAACCAACCACACAACACCTAACACGACCAAGCCGATGAAGAGAATGGGTCCCAAAAACATAAAGCCGCCAAACGGCATGAAGCCGAAGCCGCCGTAGCCGCCCATCATGCCGGGTCCCATGCCATAGCCATATCCGCCCGACGTGTTAGGGAAGATGTACGGCGC
>CAKKQG010000052.1:2343-6137 GCA_919901875.1 Anaerolineales bacterium | reverse complement strand
CCGCCTCCGGGAATTTACACCGCCAACGTGGTAATGTGCTGTATCAATGTGGTGGAGCCTATATCCTTTAGCAAATAATCTTTCACGCCCGCACCGGCTAACATCACCCGTTCCCACTCGTTGAAGTAAGACGTTAACACGACGATCTTCGACTTCACGCCGCTATGTCGAATCTTTTCAACCAATTCCAAGCCTCGACCATCGGCGCGCTTGGTTTCTACCAAGATCACATCGGGCGGCGACACGCGAATGCAATTCAACGCTTCCTCGACGCCCGTCGCTGTATCCACCACGATTCTTTGTGTTGAGCAGGCGAGTTGAGAGGCAAGCGCTTTAAGCACATTGGCGTGATCATCAACGATAAAGACTCGAATATGCGCCGCTTGCTTTTCCATGTAGGAACGATACTGTTTCATCACCCTCATGCAAAGTGCGGCTATTCCTCTATGCTACAGATAGATGTCACGCATTTTGTGGAGCGATCCTGTCCAATTACACCGGGGCAATTCATAACGTCATTGTCCAAATATGATCTTAATCACTGTGCGTTGACCCCTGTTCGTTGTAAAGTCAGACCAGATTTATCGTGTTGTTCTTTTGAAGTCAGGAGGTCAGTGTGCAAATTACAAGACAAGCCGATTATGCAGTACGCGCAGTGGTGTATTTAGCTCAACTCGAACCGGGGGTGCGCGCCTCCACCAGCCACATCGCTACCGAACAAAATATCCCGATCACGTTTCTGGCGAAGATCATCTCGCAACTCTCGGCGTCGGGCGTGGTGCGAACCACGCGTGGCAGCCGAGGCGGCGTCACCTTGGCGAAGCCGATGGATGAGATCAGTTTGCTCGAAGTGGTCGAGGCGATAGATGGTCCAGTCGCTCTCAACGAGTGCACCACCGATCCTTCTCGTTGTGTAATGGGTGAGAGTTGCTCGGTGCGCGAGGTGTGGTGTGATGCGCGCAACGAACTCGTTGGAAAATTGGCGAAAACTAAATTCTCTCACCTCGTCAAAGTCGCGGCATAAGACTCCTCGCACCTTCAATGTAATCCTCTACTGCAATCAACCATCGGCAAAGGATGGTTGATTGCACGCGGCTATTAACTGCCCCGAAGGGTGATAAGATCACACTATGAATGAAAAGAAAATAACCAAGCTCAGTATCGGCGTGCCGCGCGAGCGACGCTCGAATGAAAGCCGCGTTGGGCTAACGACATCTGCTGTGCAGCTTCTGACCGCCGACGGACATCCCTGTTATGTTGAACGCGGCGCCGGACTCGGCGCAGGCTTCAGCGATGACGATTACGCCAAAGCCGGAGCGCACATCGTCTATTCCGGTGAAGAAGCCTACGGGCGCGGCGACCTTGTTCTTAAAGTATCTCGCCCGACCACCGAAGAGCTGCCGTGGATGCGCGACGGTCAAGCGGTCGCCGCCTTTTGGCATCTGGCTTCTGCCTCGCCCGATAATCTCGAAACACTGCTCAAGAAAAAGATCACCGCCATCACCCTTGAAACGATTCAAGAAGATGACGGCACTCTGCCCGTCTTGACTCCGATGAGTCAGGTCGCCGGTAGGATGACGGCAAATGTGGCGGCGGCATTATTGCGAAATGATCGCGGCGGAAAAGGAATTTTGCTCGGCGGGGTGCCGGGTGTGCCGCCGGCGCAAGTGGTTATTTTAGGCGCGGGAGTTGTCGGCACGTATGCGGCGCGAGCTTTTGCCGCATTAGGGGCGTCGGTCTATGCCCTCGATAAAAACATCACGCGTCTTGAAAAACTTAATGAGATCGAGCCGCACATCATCACCATGATCTCGCACCCCTTCAACGTGAGCAAAGTTGTGACCTTCGCCGATGTGCTGGTCGGCGCGGTGTTGCTGCCGGGCGCGCGCACGCCGATTGTGGTGACGAAAGAAATGGTTCGCACCATGCGCCCGCGCTCAATCATTATTGACGTCTCGATTGATCAGGGCGGATGCATCGAGACGAGTCGTCCAACCACGCATCAAACATCCACCTTCATCGCTGAGAACATGATCCATTATTGTGTGCCGAACATGACGGGCGTGTTAGGTCGCACGGCGACTCACTCTTTGAACAATGCAACTTGGCCCTTCATCTTATTGATCATGGATGTGGGCGTAGAGGCGGCAACCGCGCAGAATAAAGCTCTGGCGCGTGGAATCGCCACCCACAACGGAAAAATTGTTTCATCAGCATTAGGCGGTGAAGGAGTTCGATCATGAATTGGTTTGAACTCTACAAAGATCGCGTGCAGACCGCCGAACAAGCAGTGATGCGTGTCAACTCCAACATGCGCCTCTTCCTCAGCGGCAACTGTTCGGTGCCGCGCACGGTGCTGAACGCGCTCGTCGCCCGCGCGCCTGCCTTGACCAATGTGGAGATCGTGCAAGTGTTGACCGTTGGCTCTGCTGATTACGTTGCGCCGGAGATGGCCGGGCATTTGCGAGTCAACACGCTCTTCATCAGCGAGAATGTGCGTGGCGCGGTGAACGATGGTCGCGCGGATTTCACGCCGTGTTTTCTTTCGGAGATTCCGAATCTTTTTCGCGATGGGCAATTGCCGTTAGACGTGGCAATGATTCAGGTGTCGCCGCCAGACGATCACGGCTTTTGTTCGTTTGGAGTGGAAGTGGGCGTGACCAAACCTGCCGCGCAAGCCGCCGATTGTGTCATCGCCGAACTCAACCAGCGTATGCCGCGCACATTGGGCGATGCCTTCATCCACGTTTCTAAACTAGATGTGATCGTGCCGGTGGATTATCAACTGCCGGAGATGCCGATGGGCGCGGGCGATGAGATCACCGAACGCATCGCCGACCACGTAGCGACTCTGATTCCCGATGGGGCGACGCTCCAAACTGGAATCGGCGGCATCCCCGATGCCGTGTTGAAGCGCCTCACCACGCGCAGCGATCTGGGAGTCCACACCGAATTATTTTCCGACGGTGTAATCGATCTCGTTAATCGCGGCGTGATCACCGGCGAAAAGAAAACTCTCCATCCCGGAAAAATTGTGGCGGGCTTTTGTCTCGGCACGCAAAAGTTGTATGACTTCGTCAACGACAATCCGGTGGTTGAATTGCATCCATCCGATTACGTGAACGACCCGTTTGTGATCGCGCAGAACGACAACATGGTGGCGATCAATTCGGCGATTGAAGTTGACCTGACGGGGCAAGTGTGCGCCGACAGCATTGGCACACGCTTTTACAGCGGCGTCGGCGGGCAAGTAGATTTTATTTATGGCGCGTCACGATCCAAAGGCGGCATCCCGATCATCGCCCTGCCCGCGAAACTGATGAAGAAAGATGGAAGCGGCTTCAGCAAAATTGTGCCGACTCTCAAAGTGGGCGCGGGCGTGACCACTTCGCGCAATCACATTCACTACATCGTCACCGAGTACGGCATCGCCGATTTATACGGCAAGAAGATTTCCGAACGCGCCGAAGCGTTGATCAACATTGCCGCGCCGGAGTTTAGGGATGAGTTGAGGGATGAGGCGAGGAAGTTGAAGTATCTTTAAAGGAAATGGGGGAAACGAAGGAACTATAAGGAAAGGGCGCAGAGATGCGCTCTTTGTGTTTAATGCTTGCGCTCGCATCACATCGCGCTTAGAATCTTTATATGCCTAAGCGACCTACCCCGCCCGAATCATTTCGCCACAAAGTGGAAGAACTCGTTCGCAAGTTTGAGGCGAACAAGGATTATTTCCTTTCGCCACAATACTCCGAATCGCAAGCGCGGATTGATTTTATTGACGAACTCTTTGAAGC
>CAKKQG010000052.1:0-2243 GCA_919901875.1 Anaerolineales bacterium | reverse complement strand
CCCAAACATCCCGACGCAGGTTTGATCTTCGCCTATCACTATGACGAATACACAACCGAAAAAGCGTTAGCCGATCTATGGCAGCTCTCGCGTGAAGCAGTTGCGGCTGGCGGTTTAGAGAAACTGCTCAAGGCTTCTGATCGAACTTCAAGACAACGCACTCCGCTTGACCAACAGTTTCTCGCCGATCTCACTACGTGGCGCGAGAAGTTCGCTAAATCTATTTTTAAAGCCCATCCCGATCTAACCCCCAATGATCTGAATAGTGATGTCCAAGTTTTTCTCAATCGTTTGATCTTCATGCGTATTGCCGAAGATCGCGGCGCGCTGCCTGCCAACCGCTTGCGCGACATCGCCCGCCAGTGGCGCGAAGAAGGAAAACGCCGCTCGATCATGGCTGACCTCCTGCCATTGTTCCGCGAAGTCAACGATGATCTTAATGGGGAAATTTTTAAACAGCATCCGTGCGACGAACTTCAATGGGATTCGGCTCTGGTCGTTGACATCATCGAGAATGGATTAGAACCCTATAACTTCGCCCAAATTGGCGTAGAACTTCTTGGCTCGATCTATGAACGCTATTTAGGCAAGACGATTCGCGTTACGGCAACCCGCGCTGTCGTTGAAGACAAACCCGACGTGCGTAAAGCGGGCGGGGTCTTTTACACGCCGAAGTATGTGGTGGATTACATTGTTGAAAATACAGTCGGGGCTTTGATAGAGGGTAAGTCGCCCAAACAGATTGAGAAAATAAAAATTATTGATCCTGCTTGCGGCAGCGGATCATTTTTGCTTGGCGCGTATCAATACTTGCTGGATTACCATCTCAAATGGTACGACGACCACGCGCCCAAACAAGTGCGTGAGCAACGTGAAATGTATGGCGCAGAAGAAGGCGGCAAGCGCAAACTCTCGATTGAAGAAAAATCGCGCATCCTCAAAAATAATCTCTTTGGCATTGATCTCGATCCGCAAGCGGCTGAGATCACAATGATGAGTTTATATATCAAGATGTTGGAGGGTGAACGTAATTTGCCGCACAAGAAAGCGGTCTTGCCATTGTTAGGAACAAATATTAAATGTGGCAATTCGTTGATCGGACCCGACGCTTATAAACAACCTGAGCTCTTTGAGAACAATGGTGATCGGGTGCGCGTATTTGATTGGGAAAGCGAGCAAGAGGGGTTTGGGAAAATAATGATAAATGGGGGCTTTGATGCGGTGATCGGCAACCCACCCTGGGGCGCAGACATTGATGATCATCTGCCGTATTTCCACGACAAATACCCTGCCAGTACTCAAGAGCATACAGACAGTTTCAAATTGTTCATTGAAGCCGGGCTACACAAAGTTCGCCCAAATGGTTTGATGGGCATGATCGTGCCAAACACACTGTTGAGGCAAAGACGGATTAAAGATGTTCGCTCGCTCTTGTTGCAACATCAGATTCACTCGCTGATTGATTTGGGCGAAAACGTGTTCAAAGGAGTCGTGGCGCCATCTTGTATAGTCATGGTCAGTAAGGCAAAGCCAAAGAGCGATCAAAAAGTTAACGTCTATAACCTGAGCAAGCTCTCCAACGATGACAAAGAAGCCGCCCTCGCCCAAGGCAGCCCCGTCAAAATTTTTGTTGACCAATACACTTTTCAGGACAACGCTGATCTGGAGTTCGCCCATCTTGCTAAAAAAACAATCGTGCCTACATTGTCACTCGGTGACTTCGGCGAACTGGAATGCAAAGACGCGGGCATCAATTACCAGCGAGTTAAAGTTGGGATGCAAGTAAAAGGCAAAAGCGATCTTGCCGAGCGTTTGCTATATGAAGGGAAACGGCAAAAAGCAGGCGATCAAATGTATTGGAAAGGCACGGACATTGATCGTTATTGGGTTGCTGAAAAGACCGGTCGTTTCTGCCGCACCAACTACGCCGATTTCATTCACCGCAATGAAGTCGTGCATCTTAACGGAGACGTATTCAACATTAAGCCGAAGATATTATTGCGGCAAACCGCCGATCGAGTTATTGCCACTATAGATTATCGCGGAATATGGTTTGGGCGAAGCGTCATCGCGGTTGTACTAACGCCAAAGGCATCTCATCAGATCGAATACTTTTTGGGCTTGCTCAATTCGCGTTATTTTGAATGGTTATATCAAGAACTGGCACAAGAAAAAGGACGGGCATTTGCACAGGTGAAGTTGTCAAAACTTAAACAACTTCCTATTCGTGCTATTGACTTCGC
>CAKKQG010000051.1:3939-12646 GCA_919901875.1 Anaerolineales bacterium | reverse complement strand
CGCGTCGTCTCGTTCTATCGCGTGAGTTTTTATACGTAGAGGCTATGATGTTCATCATATTTTAGAATAGATGATATGAAATCGCACCGTGATCGCCAGCCAACGCCGACTCCATCGCGCCCGCCGCCAACGGCTCTCACGGCTCGCCGTCATCCCTGACGAAATTTTAAGAAAAAGCATCTTCCATTTTCCCCAATTTGCGCGATAATGATCAGGCCAGTCTCGCCGTGCTGTCGCACTTCTCAAAAAATAGAAGTGAGATAAGCAGGGGTGGGACTTTTATCTTTTAAAATCTAAATTAGAAAGGGATAATCAATGAAACCTAATCGCTTTTTCGATGCTGGTTCGGAGGCAAAATTCCGATCACTCGTTGAAAAAGAGAGCACACCGTTTTTAGCGGTTGATCTCAATACAATTATCAAGCGGTTCGAACTCATGCAAAAAGGCTTTCCCAACGCGGCGATACACTTTGCCGTCAAAGCCAATCCGCACGATGTCGTTCTCGCCAAACTTGCAGAACTCGGATCGAACTTCGACGTCGCCTCGGTGCAAGAACTGGATAAAGTTTTGGCGCTCGGCGTTGACCCCAGTCGAATTAGTTACGGCAACACGATCAAAAAAGAAAAAGATATTCGTTACAGCTACGAAAAAGGGGTGCGGCTGTATTGCAGCGATTCAGAAGTGGACATCCACAACCTCTCCCGTTGCGCGCCCGGCAGCGAGGTCTTTGTAAGAATCTTAGTTGAAGGCGCCGAGACGGCCGACTGGCCGCTCTCGCGCAAATTCGGATGCCAACCCGATCTCGCCATCGATCTCATCCTCATGGCGCGCGAGCTCGGATTAAATGCCTCTGGCTTTTCATTCCACGTGGGCTCTCAACAGCGCGACATCGGCGCGTGGGATGCCGCCATTGCCAAAACAAAATACATCACCGATAGACTCGCCGAACATGGCGTTTCGATCTCTCTCCTCAATCTCGGCGGTGGCTTCCCGGCAACCTACAATCAAAAAATGCACCCGTTTGAGCGCTATGCCAAAAGCATCAACCGCTTCTTGCGCGAAGACTTTGGCAAAAAACATCCGCGTTTGATTCTGGAACCCGGGCGTTTTCTGGTGGGCGATGCCGGTGTGTTGGTGAGCGAGGTGGTTCTGGTCTCACGCAAATCGAGAGACGATGTTAATCGTTGGGTGTATACCGATGTCGGCGTGTTTGGCGGGCTGATCGAAACTCTCGGCGAGTCGATCAAATATCGCGTCGTCTGTGATCGCAATGGCGCAGAAGAGGAAGAAGTGGTATTAGCCGGTCCTACTTGCGACAGTATGGATATCATGTATCAATTCAACAAATACCCTCTGCCCCTCTCACTTGAAGTCGGCGACAAAATTTATTGGCTCTCCACGGGCGCATACACCTACACCTATAGCTCGGTTGAGTTCAATGGCTTCCCGCCGTTGAAGACGTTTGTGATTGATTAAAAAAATAGACCTCGAAGGTTTTTGCGAAGCACCCCGTAGCAAAGCGGAGTGGGCAAAACCTTCGAGGTCTTCTCGATTTAAAAATCTAATCCGCTTTCGAACGCGATTCTGAAGTTGAACTTTTCTCTGCCGCGCAATATATTCTTTGTGCAAAGATCACCCCTGCACCCCTTCACCTCTTCAAAAACCTTCACGCCTTTCATTCTCTGCATGAAACATTACCCTCGAATAACCGCCAACACCTCATCCCTCTTCCTCTCCATCTCTTCCTTTGTCTTCGCCTCAAGGTTCAAACGAATCAACGGCTCGGTGTTTGACCCGCGCACGTTGAAGTGCCACGTTGGATACGAGACAGAAATTCCATCCATCGTGTGTTGCTCGCCGTCCTTATAAACTTCGGCTAACTTCTGCATCACCGCTTTGGTATCAGCCACTTTAGAATTGATCTCGCCCGAAATAAAATACTTCGCCTCAAGCGGCGCAAGAATCTCCGACATCTTCTTGCCCTTCTTCGAAATCATTTCCATTAAGATCAACGATGGAATGATCCCCGAATCGGCGAAGAAGAAATCTTTGAAATAGTAATGACCCGTGACCTCACCCGCGTACAATGCGTCCTCCTTCGCCATGCGTTGTTTGATGAAGGCGTGCCCGACCCTTTCCATTAAGGGGGTGCCGCCAACCGCTGTGATGAGGTCAACCACTGCCCACGATGCCCGCACATCATAAAGAATCTTTGACTTCGGATATTTCTCCAACAAATATTGCCCCATGATCGCCGTCAGAAAATCACCGGAGATAAATTCACCGCGATCATCAATCGCAAAGAAACGATCCCCATCACCGTCAAATGCAAAACCAATCGCCGCGCCTTCAGATTTCACGCGCGCTTGCAGCTCGGCGCGATTCTCCGCTTGCAGCGGATCGAGTCCGTGATTAGGCAATCTTCCGTCTGGATCGAGATACAAGCCGATAAGCTGGATCGGGAGACGTTGATAAACTTCCGTAAGAATGGGACCCACCATACCGTTGCCGGTATCCACGATCACTTTGAGTGGTTTGATCGCTTTAATATCAATGATGGATAAAACTTTTTCGATGAACTCGTTTTTAAAATCCTGCTGGGTGATTTGCCCTTGGCGTTTGGGTTCCGGAAAATTTTCATTCTCGACCAGTTGGCGTAAATCTTGAATGCCGGCGTCACCGCTTAAGAGGTAGGGCATCTTCTTCACCATCTTGAAGCCGTTATACTCTTTGGGGTTGTGCGATGCCGTGACCATGATGCCGGGCAAGCCCAACTTTTGACAGGCAAAATAATATTGATCGGTGCTGACCAGGCCAATATCAATCACATCTGCGCCTTGCTCCGTGATGCCGCGTGTGACTTCTTTAAACATGGACGGACCCGAAAGACGCATGTCGCGCCCGACAACGACTTTCTCGATGCCGAGAAAAGTGACGAAGGCGCGCCCGATAAGATACGCCGCTTGCTCGTTGAGGTCGGTGGGATAGATGCCGCGAATGTCGTAAGCTTTGAAGATAGAGGGGTTGACGTTCATAAATTCTCCTTGTAAAGCAATTTGCTAAATTGCGCCTCAATTGTAGAGCAAATTGCCAATTTGCTCTACAATGTTATGTGTGGGTGTGCATGCTACCCTCCCGAAGGTTCTAAAACTTTCGGGAGGGCGATCTGACAACCTTTGTGTGACAACGATTGGGTGAATGGTTTAGGTATAGAATCACATTTATACACACCACTGAAACTAACTCTTAATGAAAATTTTCGGATATTTATTGCACTTTATCGAGAAGTCTTCTAAAATACTAACAATGGGCATTGTCGAATGATGTTCAATCATCAATTCACGATCAGCGGTCAAATCGTCTGACCCTGCTTGTGAAGCCCTAAAGAGCCAAACCATGCGAGCGAGGCGATGAGCGTTACTGGTGTTTGACAGTGGAGGGCTGTCGAGAATAGGTTTTATTATGAAACAAATTTCATTAAGAGAGTGGTGGCGCTGGCTCACAATTGTAATAGGTTCGCTGATATGGCTCGCCTCAATGGTGACAGTCTATTTTTTGTTCACGTATCTTCCGGCTTTGTTGATGTTAGTTCTCTGGCTGATCTTCCTGGCGATCCAGATCTGGGGACCTCCCGTGCGATTGGATCGGTGGAGTAGATCGGAAGATGACGATCAACAGTTGGAGAAAAATAAAAAGCAATAGGTGTGATTACAACTATGAGAAAACTATCTTTATTGGTCGTTGAAGACGACGCTGACACGTCTACGTTAATTAAAATCACGCTTCAAGCCGCCGGGCATCGTGTGACTCAAGCCGGTGACGGACAAACTGCGTTGAGATTATTTGCCCAAGATGTGCCGGATGTCGTTCTCTTAGATGCGATGATGCCGGAGATGAACGGCTTTGCCGTATTGGAGAACCTGCGTCAGACGTCGGATGTGCCGGTGTTGATGCTGACCGCTTTGGCCGATCCAAATTCAATTCAACGCGGCTTCTTGCTTGGCGCCGACGACTACATCACCAAACCTTTCACCCCTCCCGATTTGCTTCAGCGTCTGGAGAATCTGACCACGAAACTGCCGCCGCCAACATCCACCAGCCAGATGATGACCGTTGGGCGCTTTCAATTCGATCTTAAAAGGGACGTGGTTGAAAAAGATAACAAGCCGGTTGACATCGGCAAAGCGGATGCGCGCCTGCTGCGGCATCTTATGAGGTCGTCTAATAAAGACATCACATATGAAGAACTGTTTCAAGTCGGTTGGAGACGTCAGCCATTAGCCACCGACCCGGTGGTGAATTTAGTTAATATCGCAATAGAGCGATTGCGTGACAAGATCGAGACGGATCCGAAAGTGCCTAAGCACTTGCTCTATGTAAAAGGTGTGGGCTATAAGTTTGACCCTAATTAGGCACTTACTCTATGTAAAAGGTGTGGGCTTTAAGCTTGACCCAATTAGCCACAAACTCGGTTTCCAAGTGAAACCGAGTTTTTATTTACCGACCAGCCGTCTGTCGAAGAACCCCGTTTTCTCCGAGAAAACGGGGTTCTTCCCTGCTCTCCGACAGACTGTTAGATTGCAACATCATTACTATCGCCTCTCAAACCTAACGGCATTTGTAACTGAGGTATACCATGCAAGAGAATTTATAATGCCTTTACTGTTTATTCGTGCCAGATGCTTATAATTTTTGTGCAAGGTGTGTAAGGAAAATCTCGTTACGCAAAACAATATTCTTTCGTAGAGCAAATTGCCAATTTGCTCTACGGTTTCTGAATTTACAAACAGTCTCTGACATAACCGCGAGTCATATCTATGAGTGAACCTATTGAAATATCGGTCATCATGTTTTCGAGCAATCAGCCAACGAGCGGCGATCAGCCGGCGCTGGGCATGAGTTCCAAAGTGCCCGTTGAACCGAATGCCATTCGGCTGGTAGCGCGAGAGACTGCCGAAAAATATACCGCCTTGCCCATCAAGAAGCAGGGGCGTGTGCTGCTTGTTGCTTTCGCTAACCCGGATGATCAAAACGCCGTAGATGTTGTTGCCCAAGAGACCGGGCTGCGCGTCCGCGCGGTGGAAGCCTCGGCCGAAGATATTCGAAACACGATCCCACTCGCCTACGGCGCGGAAACTGCGCCCGAAGTTCTCGAAGGACTCCCCACGAATATCGGCTGGCTGTTAATTGATCGTGGCTTACTGCAGATCGAACAGTTAGAAGAAGCGTTGGCAATACAATCGCGCGGTGGCGGCAAACTCGGCACGATCCTCGTCAACATGGGCGTCATCAACCGCCTCCTCCTGGCTGAAGTTCTGGCTGAGCAATTCAAGATGCCGTTTATCAATCTGCGCGAGGAACCACCGGACGCGGATATTGTGCGGCGGCTGGACGCAAAAAAAGCGCGAGGGCTTAAAGCCGTGCCGGTGCGCTGGAGCGGCGATTCGCTCGTCGTCGCCATCACCGACCCCACCGATCAAGATTTACAAGATAGATTGAATCGGGAGCTAAAGGTGCCGTTGATCTTTTGTATTGCCAGTGAGTTGGACATCAATTGGATTTTGGATCGCGTCTATCGCTCCAGCTACATTGAAGAGAGCATTATGGGATTGCTCTATCGCGATCCGGATGAGTCCGCATATGAAACGTTCAGCGACACTCAACTAATCCTCCTCTTGGCATTGATTGCGTTAATCGTCATCTGCCTCGCCCTCGCGCCTGAGATAACGCTGATCGTCATCAATTCTATTTTCACGATCATCTATATATCGATCTCCTTTTACCGTTTGTGGCTGGCTTATCGCGGCGCCAATACTAACCTGACCATCAACGTCACTGCGGAAGACCTTGCCGCGCTAGAAGAAACCGATCTGCCGGTCTACAGCATCCTCGTGCCGCTCTACAAAGAAAAAGATGTCCTGCCGGAGGTGGTGCGTTCAATTGACCGACTGAATTACCCTAAATCTAAGTTAGATGTTAAGTTGTTGTTGGAGGAGCGCGATCAAGAGACCATTCAAGCGGCGATCAAACTGCGCCCGCCCGCGCATTTTGAATTTGTCTACATCCCCGATGCGCCGCCGCATACGAAACCCAAAGCCTGCAACTATGGCTTGGTGGGCGCGCGCGGCACCTTCACCGTAATCTACGACGCCGAAGATCGTCCCGACGCCGATCAATTGCGGATGGCAGTCGCCGCGTTCCGTAAAGCGCCGCTCAACGTAGCCTGTTTGCAAGCGAAGCTGAATTACTACAACAAAGATCAGAATATCCTAACGCGCTGGTTTACACTGGAATATTCAAGTTGGTTTGATCTCATTCTGCCCGGCTTAGACAACACGGGCGCGCCGATTCCATTAGGCGGCACCTCGAATCACTTCTACACCGAGCGGCTGCGTGAACTGGGCGCGTGGGATCCGTTCAACGTCACCGAAGACGCCGACCTGGGCATTCGCATGTTCAAGCATGGCTATCGCACCGGGATGATCGACTCGACCACATATGAAGAATCGAACAGCCAAGTAGGTAATTGGATTCGTCAACGCTCGCGCTGGGTCAAAGGCTACATGCAAACGTGGCTGGTGCATATGCGTCATCCGTTGACCTTGCTGCGTACACTCGGCTTCAAGCAGTTCCTTAGCTTCCACTTTATCATCGGCGGCACGCCCTTTGTCTTCCTCTCCAACCCCTTCTACTGGATCATTACATCACTCTGGTTTATGCGACAGTGGAGCATCATCGATCTTTTGTTTCCCAACGTCATTTATTATCTGGCGATGTTCAATTTAGTGATTGGCAACTTCGTGTTTATGTATATGAATCTGATCGGCGCCCATCGGCGCGGCTATTACGAACTGACGCGCTATGCGCTGATCTCGCCGCTCTATTGGGTGTTGATGAGCATCGCTTCGTGGAAAGCATTGTGGCAATTGATCACCCGCCCGTTTTATTGGGAAAAGACCATTCACGGCTTGCATAAACCCAAAACGGGGACGCCGACTGCTACAGCGCAGCCTTCTACTGCCCAAACTTCATAACCCTTTATGACGATCCTATCCTCTGCCCCGACCAACAAGACAAGTACGTTTGCTTCGCAGCGACTCAAAGAAACCGCTCAGCGAGGCGGAAGTTGGTTGCCCCAATTTGATTGGGAAATTCTGTCACTAGGTTTGATGGCATTGACCTTCAATGCCTTCATGATCTACGTTGTCGTCTTTCGCTTGAATTTATTTTTGACCGATGCCATGGCGCGCACCCGCAGCGCCTGGCAAGTATTCTTCAGCTATGAACCGAAGCTGGCTTACATCGGGTTTATCTGGGCGCCTTTGCCAACCATTTTGCAATTGCCGCTCGTGTTGATCCCTTGGCTCCGTTACAAGGGGTTGTCGAGCAATGTAGTGACGGCTTTGTGCGGGGCCGGCGCGGCAATGGTCTTGATGCTTCTCCTCCGCCGCGTCCAAATGCCGAATGTATTACGCTGGTTGTTTGTCTTGGTCTTCCTATTTAATCCGGTCATCGCCTTTTATTCCTCCAATGGCATGAGCGAGATGGTGTTGATCTTGTGCGTGCTGTTCGTCTCGTATTTTTATCTGCGCTGGCACGAGACCAGAGGCAATTGGGTCTATTTAACCGGATGCAGTATCGCCGCCTCGTTTGCGTTTCTTGCGCGTTACGACGCCGCCTTTTTTGTGGCGATCCTGACTTTCGCCGTCGCCTTACAATCATTCGTCTGGTATTCCGAAACTCCGTACGTTACCGAAAGTTCTATCTTGATGTTTGGGGCGCCGATAGCCTACGTGGTGTTCTTGTGGATCTTGTCCAATTGGGTCATCATGGGCGATCCGCTTTTCTTTGCGCGCAGCACCTATTCCAACGCTGGACAGATCGGTTATCAGTTGACGTTATTGCCGTGGTTGTTGCCGATCAAAGGTAATTTGGAAGCGTCGCTTCAAGCCGGTTTGATCCAGACCTGGAATTTATTTCCGCCATTCATTGTCCTGTCAATCGTCATGGCAGCAATCATTGTCTGGAAGCGCTCTTTGCTTTGGTTGAGTTTGCTGGGCGTTGCTTGGTCGCTGACCCTCTTTTCAATTATGAATTTGTATGCCGGTCAGTCGGCGTTGTTCTTGCGTTACTTCATCACCTGTATCCCGATGACCTTTGTGCTGGCAATTGGCATCCTGCAATCTATTACACGCTGGCGGGGGTTGGTGAGTATGCTGTTGATAATACTTTTCGCTGTGTCAGCCATCTCCAGTCTCGAAGCAATGCGTAACGCAACCGAATGGGGACAGTGGAACGATGTATTCGTCCAGGCCTTGTTAGAAGATAAGCCGGCAAAAGCGTGGGCAGAAGAACAAGAACTGGTTGACTATATTCTCAAAAATACGAAGGGGAGGATTTTAGTGGATGACTTTCAGGGGTATCGCATTATTTTCTTTACCGGTCAGCCGGAACGATTCATCACCCCCGGCGATTCAGTTTTCCCGCTCTTTTTGCGTGAGCCGTACGGCAATGTCAACTACATTCTAACGTCTAGATTTGCCTTAGAAGGCACGTTGAATCAGGTCAACATCGCTCTGCCTAATCTCTATCCCGAAGGTGGCAGTTGGGTCCAACTCGAAAAAGAAATTTGGGTATGGAAGTTGTATCGTGTGATCGGATCGCCGAACCAAATTCCATTCAAGACTCCCTCTTCGGATGTGAGTCC
>CAKKQG010000051.1:0-3839 GCA_919901875.1 Anaerolineales bacterium | reverse complement strand
CCGATGATTATTGCGATGATCTCAACAATATGGGCAACTGGGTTCGTGTCTCATCACTCTCCACAGTAGAATATGGCTACGAGCAGTTAGTGCTTGAGCCCAACGTCGGGCGTTTGCCTTTCCCGTTCATCAATAATCGCTCAGTAAAAATTGACGCCGCGCTCTTTGTCACGCCTGCCAATCCCACGCCGCAAGAGATGATCCCCATGTATCATCTGGCGAGTTACTTCAGCTCGCAGATAACGTTCCGCGGAATGAATCTTTTGTCTCTCCCGATAAACGAAGTCACTCCGACCATATTAGATAAATACAACTTGATCTGGATCGGGCGCGCCGATCGCTTGCCGCAGTTGAGGGATATTGCCGCTAAGCTGCCGTTGAAGATCAATGATCAAGGCAGCTTCTTAGCCGCCGACAGCCGCGATGTGGGAATCATCATGTTGGCGGCATCACCGTGGAATTCGGCGCGCAGTATTTTGATCGTCACCGGCGCAACCGATACTGCCGTTGCCAATGCCGCTAAAGCCATCCGTCAACCAGACTTTGTGAAGGTGGCGCGCGGCAGCTATGCCTTGGTTCCTACAACGCCGGTAGAGCCGCCGACCTCGTTGCCCTTGGAATCCGGAGTAGTCACATTTAAGACTCTCGGTTTCCCAACGCAAACAGTGAGCGGCATCGGCAAACACACTTTGACCTATACGCTTCCCATGCCCAATGGGCGCACGCCGGAATCGTTGAAGCTGACGATCTCTATGGCACACTCGCCGTTTGTGAGCAATGATCTATCGTACTTAACGCTGGCGATAAACGGAATTCCGCAATCGGGCGTGTACCTCAACAAAGATAATATACAGCCTAGCAAATGGACGGTGACCATCCCGGCAGCCAATCTAACCGCGGGAGACAACAGGCTGGAACTGACCTACGAACTGCACTTCGACAAAGATGAACGTCGCTGTGATGAAGATGAATGGGATCAGGCTTGGGGCGTGATCCACGATATTACTACTGTAGAAGCTAAATTCTCTGATGTCACACCGGAACTATTCCTGACAAGTTTCCCTGTGCCATTTGACACAGGCACGTTAGTCGTACTACCTCGTCAGATGGGCGTGGAACAACGCGCGGCGGCTTTTAAGTTGTTCAACGAATTGGGTCGCTCGATAGAGAATCGCGTCCGTGCTTTTGAGGTGACGACAGCCGATCAAGTGACCGAAGACGTGCTGAGGCGGCAAAGCGCTATATTGCTGGGACGCCCCACCGAGAATCAATGGGTGGCGGCCGCGCTGCGCTCTGCCCCGCTGAAGTTTGATGGTTTCGTTCGCTCTTTAGATATACCCTCGCTCAAATTGGTGGTCGCCGACACTTCTTCTGTCGGCGTGCTGGAGATCATGACATCACCGTGGAACAAGCAGAAAGCGGTGTTGATCATTACCGGCACGGATGACAAAGGTGTAGGGTTAGCCGGTGCCATACTGGTTGACCCCAAACTTGACAAGTCGTTGAAGGGTGATGTTGCCGTAGCCGACTCAACGGGCTTCCTCACCACTCTCGATTCGCGTCGTCCAACCACTGTTGCCGCAATAACGACCGGCAACGGCACATCCGGCGCGACGACCACGACGACCACTGTGTCCGGTCCGACGTTGACCATCACCCAGATTATTATCGGCTTGATGCTGGTGATATTTGTTGGGGCGTTAGTGGTGATCTTGATCAGGCGCGGCATGAAGCGGTAAGAAAATCTGGTTACGAAAAGAGACGATCCAACGGATCGTCTCTTTTTTTGTTTATCCGCTATTAACTCTCGTCGAATTTGATTCTGTGATTAACTGTGACTACTCATTCATTGCATCACTGAGGCACTGATAACATGCAATGCGCTATACGCGATATGCTATCTGCTCCCTTGAGGTCACTATGTCCCGCTCATCTCTTTCCCTCCTTCATCTTTTCATCATCATTGCCTTGCTGATTCCAACAGCGCCCGTTCAGGCACAAGGTTGTTGCCCCGAAGGGTACGAAGGCAATTGGACGGCGCAATTCTTCAACAACCGCGATCTACTCGGTGCGGTTGCCTTGACGCGGGTTGATCAAAAAATAGATTTCGATTGGGGTAGCGGACAACCTGACCCGGCTGTCGCCTTCGATAATTTTTCCGTGCGCTGGTCGCGCCGTATTCACCTCAATGCCGGCTTTTACAATTTCATCGCCACCTCAGACGACGGCGTGCGAATCTACGTGGATGATCGTTTGGTGATCAACCAATGGCAAGAGATGCAAGGGCAAACCACTGTGCAAGGCGTGTTCATCCCCGGCGGCTTTCACGACATCAAGGTGGAATACTTTGAAGGCTTGGGCGCGGCGAGAATAAAATTTTATTGGGACTTCTTGCGCCCCGGCTGGCTGGGCGAATACTGGAACAACACCTCGCAAACCGATCCGCAATCGGCGAGCGCAGATGGACCCAATTATGTGTCCTTCATCGAAGACACATCGTGGCCCCCCGCCGGAGTCGCCCGCGATAACTTCTCGGCGCGCTTCTCGAAACAAGAATGGTTTGAAGCCGGACGATATATTTTCAAAGCCGAAAACGACGGCGGCGGTTTGATGCTGTGGATTGACGGCGCGTTGTTGATCAACCAGTTCAACGACAACGCTGGCAAAGGCATCATGACCACCTCGGCGACACTCACGCGCGGCGCGCACGATATTCGGCTCGATTTCTTTCACACCACCGGCACAGCGAAAATTAATTTTTGGTGGGACGCCGATCCCTTGCTCGCCGATTTCACCACATTGTATTTCAACAATCCAGATTTCTTGGGCGGTCCCGGCGGCGTGAGATCGGAGATCGCGCCCACCTTCAACTCCGGCATTTATTCGCCGGGCTACGTCAATCACAACGACTTCTCAATTCGCTGGATGAAGAACGCTTACTTTCCCGCAGGCACCTATCGCTTCATGGGCATCGCCGACGATGGCATTCAATTCATCGTGGATAACGTTCACGTCTTAGATCGACTCGATAGTCAAGCGAATCTTTTTCACCAGAGTCATAACGTGACGTTGAGCGCGGGTAATCATCTTGTCGTCATCAACTACGTCGAGCGTGGCGACAAGGCATATTCAAAAGCGTGGTGGAGTCCGCTGCCTGCTTCAGGGCAACCGTCATTGGCGGATGATTCGGTGGGCAACTTGATTCGATCCGGCAGCGCAAGCGATTGGATCGCCCAATCAACCGGATTCAACGGCGGCAGCTATCTCCTCAAACAAGGGGTCGCCGCCTCTGCCGAATGGCATCCCCTGATCATTCAAGATGGCACGTTAGAGGTGGCGGTGTATGTGCCAAGTGGCGCGACGGCGACATCGGCGACCTACATCATTGACCACGCCGGACGACAAGATCGCCTGACAATCAATCAAGCGGCGAATCAAAACAAATGGGTTAGCTTAGGATCGTTTCAATTTGATGCCAATGGACTCGAGTCGATCAGCCTGAATAGCGCGGCGGGCTTCGTGGGGGTGGATGCGGTAAAAGTTGGAAGCGGCGAACCAAGCGGCGCGATCACGATGGGAACAGTTGCGACGACAACCACAACGACCCCTTCATCCACCTCAACTACGAGTCGCATTCATATCGTTCAATCGGGCGAGACGCTTTATTTGATCTCGTTCAAATATGGCGTGTCGCTCAGCGCGCTCATCGCTGCCAACTCGACAATCAATCCAAACTTAATTTATGTGGGGCAACTAATTGTGATTCCGTGACGCACACCACACCTGTCAGGTGTTGCCGAAACTACGAACATATTTCCAGCGCCGTGCTTGCCGCTTGT
>CAKKQG010000050.1 GCA_919901875.1 Anaerolineales bacterium | reverse complement strand
CTGGTGTTCAAGCGAGCCTATAAGCCGCTTTCTGTCCTCTTGCGAGTGGCGATCATCTCTCTCGATTGATCATTACTGATCAACTCGTGCAGTCTACCCGAGTCTCAAACGATGCGAGCCGCATCTCGACTCTGTTCGACCTTGCTCCCGATGGGGGTTGCCTAGCCGCACGCGTCACCGCGCGCGCTGGTGCGCTCTTACCGCACCGTTTCACCCTCACTAGCAAATGGCATATCGCTTATAGCAGATAGCAAGTGCCATCTGCCATTTGCTATCTGCCATCTGCTAGTAATACGCTTCTCTGTTGCCCTATACCAGCAAGTCACCTCGCTCTGGGCGTTACCCAGCATCGCGCTCTGTGGAGAGCGGACTTTCCTCAGCATCCGAAGACGCCGCGATCACCCGGCTCACTTGAACACCAAAAAGCATTTTAGCAGATAGCCAATGGCTTATGGCAAATATCATTCGCGTATTCCATCCGCCATTTGCTATCCGCTATCGGCTACTTTATACTCGCCCCATGCGTCGCTTCATCCCGATTATCGCCATCACCCTCTTCGCATTTCTATCGGCGATACCGCTCTTCACCAATCAAACCACCTGCTCCGATGATGGTTTCTTTCACATCGCCAAAGCCGTCACGCTGGAGCAAATGATTCGCGACGGGCAACCGTTTGGGCGTTGGTCGCCCGAGATGGCGCACGGCTTCGGCTACCCTTACTTCAACTATTACGCTCCACTGCCCTCCTACATCCTCATCGCCATTCACTCGCTCGGATTCATTTATCCCGTTGCCCTACACATTTTTTTCGCGCTGTGTATTTGGATCGCCGGACTCGCCACGTATTTTTTTGTGCGCGACTGGATGAACGATGCCGCCGGGGTCGCCGCCTCCGTTGTTTATATGACCGCCCCCTACCTCGCCTTCGACATCCTCTTCCGTTCCGCCCTTGCCGAATCATTTGCCCTCGTCTTCCCGCCTCTCATCCTCTTCTTCGCCCACCGATCACTTTCCAACTTCCAACTTCCAACCTCCAACTTCCACTTTTGGGATTTGGGATTTGCTTTATCTATTGCCGCTCTGCTCTACACCCACAACATCACCGCCCTCATCACCCTACCGCTCATCGTCGGCTACGTTGTTCTACACACACTCATCAATCGCAACCCGCGCGCTCTAATCTTTAATTCATTAATCATTATTCTTGGTCTATCCCTCGCCGCCCGCTTCTGGCTGCCCGCCCTCACCGAGCGCAACTTGGTTCAATCCGACAAACTCCTCGTCCCGCCCATCTTCACCTACTACACCAACTATCTTTCACTCAACGAACTCCTTGCGCCACCTTCATTCATTGATCCATTAATCATCAATCCTTCACCCGCCAAAGCACTCGGACTCGTCACGGCACTTCTCGCCCTCATCGGCTTCATAGCGATCATTCGCCACAGTCACGCATCATCTCATCCCGTAGCGCAGCGGAGTGGACGCATCACGCATCACGCATTTGGAATTTGGGGTTTGGGATTTGGGATTTTTTTCTTCATTTACTCCTCCCTCACCCTCTCCTTCACTCAACCCCTCTGGGATTCCGTTCCTCTCATGCCCTTCATACAATTTCCATGGCGATTGCTTGGCATCGCCTCACTCTGTGCGGCAATCTTAAGCGGCGCGGTTGTGTATTGGCTGCCGCAACGAGCATGGCTCTTAAGCGGAGTCGTCATCACCGTTGCCGCGCTCGGAAATCTTTCGTGGTGGTATCCGCGTTATTGCTCGCCGTTCAAAGAAGTGACTCTCGCCAACACGATCCAATATGAGTTCGACACCTTCACGCTTGGCACATCTGCCAAAGGAGAATTTCTGCCGAACACCGTAAAAAATTTTCCTCAAGATGATTCAT
>CAKKQG010000049.1 GCA_919901875.1 Anaerolineales bacterium | reverse complement strand
TTCTTTGCCATCGCGCACCACACGCGCCGTCTTTGGCTGCAAACCGATCAACTTTTTGATTGCTTCGGATGTGCGACCTTTCGCTTTAATTTCTAACGCTAATCCTAAAACGACAAGCGCGGTAACAACAACCGTCACATCGTAATACACATCCACAAATTCTTTGGCGGGGAAAAGTTGCGGCGCGAACACGGCCAGCGTGGAATACAACCAGGCGACGCTGATGCCGAGGGCGATCAGCGTGTGCATGTTCGCCGAGCGATGTTTGAGTCCTTGCCACGCACCGATAAAAAATTGGCTGCCGGAATAAATCATGACGAGCAAACTTGCCACGCCCATAGCAATCCAAAGATACCGTTGCGCCTCACTACCCTGAAGGAACACATCGCGCAACACCGGGAAGAGTGACGAGTAGGAGAGGATCATCGTTGGCAAACCGATGATCGCCGCGAACCACCACTTTCGTAATAGTGAGTTGTATTCTTTCTCTGTGGCTTGCGCCTCTTTGTCCATTTCGGGTTCAGAGGCTTCGGCGGCGCGCGTTGCTTTGTAAGGTCCCGAATTTTCAATGGCTTGCGTCAATATTTTCAAGTCGCCGATAGAGGGTGAATAGTCAACTTTAACTTCGTTGGTAGCGGCGTTCATCGTCGCGCCCAGCACACCCGGCGTAGCAAGCAGCGCATTTTCAATTCGCCCCACACACTCGGCGCAATAGAGACCGTTCACTTTCAAACGCAGAGTCTGACTATCGGCGTTGAAGCCGGCGGCGCGGATGGCGTCTACGAAGTCGGCGGTTTTCGCGCGTGACGGATCGTATTCAATCGCCGCGCGTCCGCTGCCGGCATTCACATAGACTCGCTTCACCCCCGTCACGGCTTGCAACGTTTGAGATAAAGCCGGACCCCCGACGCGGTTGAGTCCACGCACAGATAAATCCACACGCAGGGTGCCACTGGCGTTGGCGGCAACACCTGTGGTCGCCGACGGGATCACGCGGATATATTTTTCGGGAGAAGAGTCAAACTGCCTGAGGCAATTTTCAGAACAGAAATAAAACGTCTGCCCTTTCGCTTGACGAGAAGCAAAGGCGGTTTGGGGATCGATCTCCATTCCGCACACCGGGTCTTTGATTGGCATACAACCTTACCTTTCTCTATGACAAGTTCGTTTCTTCAGTCTATCCCACTTGTAAAAATTCGACAGCGCAGTTTCACTTGTTTTCTATAAGCTAAACAGCTTGTGTCACTATGATTTCGGTTGACCCACGCCGCCCGCGCAAGAGGCACCCGGCTCCGGCGCAAACGCACTGTTTTCATATTTATTGATGAACTGCAACAGACGCGGATCATCCGAGCGATTCAATTTCAGTTGATACCCCCACGACGAAACCATAATCGGCGCAGGCAAATCGGGATACGGACTCAACAAACGATGCGAACTCTGTCGGGTCACCGTTTGTAATCGTTCCACCTCTGCCGTTGGCAAATCGGGGCGATACGTGATCCACACTGCGCCATGTTCTAGTGAATGCACGGCTGTTTCATTTTGGACGGGTTGATCATACACGCCGCAGTTCTGCCATGCCGCGTTGTGCTTGCCGCCCGCAGGCGACTTCTGCTCGTAAGCGATCAATCCGTCTTGATGTTTCGTTTCTACAATACGGAGACTTTCAACGCCTTCAATCGTCGCTTGTGTTTTTGAGTAATTGCTCGCGCCATACACCACCAAGCCAGTCAACACCACCAGCACCGAAACCACAATGCCAATTACAATTTGCGTATCCGTTAAACGGAAACGGCGTGTTGTTTGTCGGCGCTTGTTTTGCTTCACTGTTTTTTTGTTTTGCATCACGAATCACCTTTCGTTTGAATGATCAATTTCTCTTCAACCGTGGAAGCGCTGTGTGACCAGCGTCTCATTAACCACAGGGATGCCGCCAGCACTACCACGCCACTGACCTGCGCCGCCCGGAAGCCGCCAACCCAAATTACACTGTCACCGCGAAAAGCTTCAAGAAAAATTCGCGTTGCTGCCGAGAGGGCGACGACCCACAGAAAATTTACTCCTCCGCCGCGCTGACCGAGAGGACGCCGCCATACAACGAGGAGAATGATCATTGCCGCAAGCGTCTCATAGACCTGCGATGGATGACGATAGTCATCCCACAGATAAATCGCCCAAGGCAGTTTTGTCGGCGCACCAAACGCATCGCCGCTCATGAAGTGCGCGACTCCAAAGGACACCATAAAGGCCGCCAGCCCCGGCGCCAATGCATCGAGAGTCGGGCGCAGTAGCATCTTCTGGCGCTTGCCGTAGATCAAGGCAGCGATGATGGCAAAGAGCAATCCGATTTCCGGCGCGAGTGTATTCGGCGTGAGCGCGACAAGACTCCACGGACTGTCAAGATAAGCGCGTGGATACTGCAATGCGTAGCCCAGTCGCGCGCCAACGACTCCAGCGACGAGACCGTAAAAGATAAGGTTGTAGATTTGGTCAGGGTCGAGCTTTAGTTTAATGGCTTCTTTTTCAGAAAGCGATAATCCAAGCCACACACCCATAAGCAAAGCTAGCCCGGGTGCTTGCAACGTGAAGGGACCTAATTGAATGAATGGCAGCATCTAGCGTATCTCCTTGATCAATTCGGCGACTTTGGATTCGATCAAGGCTTCGTTCATCGAGCCGAAGACCGCCACCCGAATGACGCCTTTGCGATCCACAAAATAGGTGGACGGCAACGCCCGCAGTTGGTAACGGTGGCTGACGGAGCCGGTGCGGTCGAGCAGAATGGGGAAGGTCAGATTCATTTCCTGCACGAAAGCGATGGCATCGGGTTCGCTATCCTGAAATGTAGAATTGACTCCCAACACAACGAAGCCTTGATCTTTGTAAACCCGATACACCTTTTCAATCGCGGGCATTTCGATCCGGCACGGCAGGCACCACGAAGCCCAGAGGTTGACCATCACGACTTTACCGCGCAGTTGAGAAAGTGTGACTTGACCGCCCCCGATTTGGTCAAGAGTTAAATCGGGGGCAGGAAATCCCTCGCGCGGACTGGCTGGCAGCTCACCGTT
>CAKKQG010000048.1:12007-29615 GCA_919901875.1 Anaerolineales bacterium | reverse complement strand
GGCTTCGCTGTGATACTGACTCTGATCGTGATCTCGACTCGCGCCCGTGAGTGGAATTCCGTTTACGACCATTATCAAAAACTTCAAACCCTCACCCCTGCGGATGCCGTCGTGATCAGCAACAACCCGCCGCTGGTGTGGGTCGCCGCCAACCGCGGTGGGGCGATGATCCCCAATGGCGATGAATCCACGTTGCTCAAAGTGGCAGAGCAATTCAAGGCGCGTTATGTGTTGATGGATAAGAATCACGTTGCACAATTAGATCAACTTTACAAAGAGGGCAAAGGTGAACGCTTGAAATTGGTGAGCGAGTGGAGCGAATACAAATTGTTTGAGGTGATGCGATGAAAAAAGATTGGTGGCTGATCGCTATAGGTGTTGCTTCGCCGTTGCTCTACGTGATCGTCGCGCGCGTCTTTGGGGTAGTGGGCTTTCCCTTAGATGATGCGTGGATCCATCAAGTGTACGCCCGCAACTTGGGTTGGTACGGGCAGTGGGCGTTTACACTCGGTCAACCATCGGCGGGGTCAACGTCTCCCTTATGGACATTTTTGTTGGCGATAGGCTACGCCCTGCGAATTGATTATGCGGTGTGGACGATAACGATCAACGCGATCTTGTTGGGCGTGTTAACTTTTCTTGTAATGCAAGTTGCCAACTTGCGTTACGTCGCTTTGCTGATTCCTCTCGAATGGCATTTGGTCTGGGCGGCGGCATCAGGTATGGAGACGATTTTATTTTGTGTGTTGATTGTCGCCGCGTGGTTCTTTGTAAATCGTTCACCCTTAACGTGCGGTGTGATGATCGGACTCGCCGTGTGGACTCGTCCGGAAGGGGCGACGTTGCTGCCCTTTTGCGCCTGGGCGCTGTGGGCTGCCGACGGTGGCGGCATCCGCTTTCTCAAACGGTTGGGCGTGATGATCGCTGGCGCGGCGTTGATCACGATCCCCTATCTCCTGTTCAACCTCAGCCTCAGCGGACAAATTTTCCCGAACACTTTTTTTGCGAAGCAATCCGAATATGCTATTTTGACTCAACTGCCGTTGTGGCAGCGGATGTTCAACATTTTTTCTTCACCGTTTATTGGCGTGTTGGTGTTGATCTTGCCGGGAATTTTTTTTAGCAAACGTTGGAGCGCGTTGGCTTGGGTCTGCCTGTTTCTGTTTTTGTACGTGTTGCGTTTGCCTGTGACATATCAACATGGGCGTTACTTGATTCCGGTGATCCCGCTGTTGATCATAATGGGCGGCGAGGGGATGACGTGGGCGCGGCTGAACGCGGAAGCGATGTGGCGGCGGCTGTTGAGTCGGGCTTGGGTGTTAACCGTGAGCGTGGTGGCGGTAGCATTTTGGGTGATCGGCTTGAATGCGTGGATCACCGATGTGCGTATCATCAATAATGAAATGGTGCGCGTGGCGAAATGGGTGAACGAGAACCTGCCGCGTGGATCATCGGTGGCGGCGCACGACATCGGCGCGTTAGGTTATTTTGCGGATGTGCGTTTGATCGATCTGGCGGGGCTCGTCTCACCGGATGTGATTCCGTTAATGCGTGATGAGGCGCGTCTGTGGGTCTTTATTCGTGAACGCAATTCGCAGTATGTGATCAATTATCCGGGTTGGTGTCCGAATTTTTTGAGCAGTGAATCGCTCACCCCGATTTTCCAAACCGGAACGTTGTGTGACCCGTTGAACCCTAATTTTTATATGACCGTTTATAAACGGCGTTGAGCGTTTGCAACGCGTATTGCTTATGCTATACTCGTTGCGATAAATATGGCTGAGGGTTCTGCATGACAAAAATTAGTGTTTTGATCGTTGACGATCATCCTGTATTTCGCCAAGGGTTGCGAGATGTGCTTCGCAGCGAGAGCGATTTCGACATCGTGGGCGAAGGCGCGGATGGTAACGAGGCGTTAAAACTCGTTGCCTCTTTGAATCCGGATGTGGTATTGATGGACATCAACTTGCCGGGAATGAATGGCTTGCAGGTGACGCGGCAGATCAAAGCCGCGCATCATCAGGCCAGTGTCATTATGTTAACGGCTTACGACGACGCCGAACAGGCGGTGCACGCTTTCAAAGCCGGTGCGTTGGCTTATTGCCCCAAAGATGTGATGCCGCAGAAGCTGGTCGAAGTGATTCACCAGGTTGTGAGCGGGCATTATGTCGTGGGCGATCAATTATTTGATCGGGATGGTATTGAGGCGTGGATGGAGAAAGGTGTCAGCGCAAAGTCGCGGACTTACGGCGATGACGCTCAAGATGTGTTTTCGCCACTCTCGCCGCGCGAGATGCAAATTCTTCAGTATGTTACGCGCGGGCTGAGTAACAAAGAGATCGCGTTTTCATTGGGCATCAGTCATCAAACGGTGAAGAACCATATGACGGCGATACTGCACAAGTTGAATGTCGAAGATCGTACTCAAGCGGCAGTGTATGCCTTGCGACACGGCTGGGTGCGTTTGCAAGATTCTAAAAGCGAGAAGGGCAACTAGCTATGGCTGGTAAAAGTCTGCAAGATTTGTTGGAATTGACTCGCGCCGAATTCGAACGGACGCAACGCGAACTCCGTGAGATTAAATCGTTGGTGGAGCAGAGCAAAGCTGAAGTGGATAAGATGGGGCAGCGCAATGCGAGCATCACTAACCAGATGCGGCAGATCAATCAAAACTTCGATACGGTGCCGCGCGCAGATATTAAAGCCACCTACGAAGCGGCGCAAAAGACTCAACAGCAGCTGTTCTCCATGCGCGGGCAGTTAGAAAAACTACAAGGCGATCAAGTCAACCTTGAGCGCTATAGCTCTTATTTGCAAACGGTCTTGGAGTCTTTGGGCGACGTGGCTCCGGGGATGGAGCTGCCGGGTGCATCGAGTAGTGGGGCATTATCCGCGCCACAAGGCACAGACCCGGTTGTCGTCCGTATTATCAATGCGCAAGAGGCAGAACGCCAACGGTTATCCAAGACCTTGCACGATGGTCCTGCCCAATCGCTTACCAATTTCATCCTGCAAGCCGAGATCGTTCAGCGTTTGTTTGATTCGAATCCCGAACAAGCGCGCGCAGAATTGATAAACTTGAAGACCACAGCCAGTACGACCTTCCAGCGCGTGCGCGATTTCATCGTCGAACTTCGCCCGATGATGCTGGATGATTTGGGATTGGTGCCAACGGTGCGACGCTATGTGAAGAGTTTTGAGGAGAAGAGCGGTACTCCGACAGTACTTACCGTGACGGGCACTGAGCGACGTCTGGCTTCACATTGTGAAGTGTTAGCGTTTCGCGGTATTCAGGAATTGCTGATCAATGCGCGCAATCACGCTGAATCTTCTCAAATTCGTGTGACCCTTGATGTGGACGACCATAGTGTGCGTGGAATTGTCGAGGACAATGGCAAAGGGTTCAATGTTTCAGCGCCCCTGGACCCAAGCCAAAGGCACATTGGGCTTTCTACACTTAAAGAGAAAACCGAACTTTTAGGAGGGCATTTAGATATCGAAAGCACAATTGGGCAGGGGACACGAGCCACTTTTGAGTTTCCAATTGAAGATTTGCCCACCGCTTAACGTACTTTTTAACCTATGCGCCTGAGTCCTATTGCACTTTTGGCAGATTCACCCTATAATTTTTCACAGTAACACCAATTTCATTCCGTATACCCGCAAACTACAAACGGAAGGAGGTGAAACACATGTTATTCATTCCGAATCAAAAAGGGCAAGGCTTGGTAGAGTACGCGTTGATTCTCGTTTTGGTTGCTGTAGTCGTAATTGTGATTTTGGCATTGCTCGGACCAGCGATCGGCAACGTATTCTCGAACGTCGTGTCCAACATCTAATTGTTGGCTGCTTGGTTGCCAGACAGAGCCTCATCATATGATGAGGCTCTGTTGTTTATGTGTGAGCAACTGACAAATTAAGAAGCCGCCTCGAATCCACCCGAAAGCCCCTCAGTCCGCTTGACTTTTCATCTGATCAAAGTATCATACTCCCCATGTATTCGAATATTAGAACTGTGAGGAGGATGCAATGCAACGTAGTCGTTTGCTAATTTTAGTTGGCTTGTTGTTGCTGTTAGGCACGGGTGCAGTTTTTCTGGTTCTAACTGCCATTGGCTCTACCACCGCTACACCCACCCCCGGGCCCGCCACACCCGAACCGGTGACTGTAACGCAAATAGTGATTGCGATTCAACCATTGACTCGGGGTGCTAAAATCCCGGCAGAGGCGGTTACATTAGCGCCATGGCCTGCTAAAGACTTACCGCCATCAACGATTCTCGACGTAAAGTTGGTCGTTGGCAAAGTGGCGCGTTTCAATATAGATCGTGGCTTGCCTGTTTTAACTACGATGATCGCCGAGCCGGGCAAAGAAGGACTAGCGGGCTCAGAAATTGCTCTTAAGATCGACCCCGGCAAAGTGGGTATCAGTCTTCCTACGAATCGTCTTTCTAGTGTTGCATATGCTTTAGTCGAAGGCGATCATATTAATGTGTTGGTTGCCTTGCTCTTCGCTGATCTCAACGAAACAACACAAACCGTTCTCCCCTCCAAACTTAAAGCCTTGCTGCAAGACCCGGTTACCAAATCCATTACTGTTTCGGATTTAGGTAATGATGGCAAAATATCTAATGATGGTTTTGGGTTTCCTGTTCTCAGCCAACCATCTGAATCACAGCGACCACGCTTAGTTGTGCAACAAATAGTGCAGGATGCGGTTGTGTTGAAGATGGGAACATTTGCCAAAGCCGATGGCGGCGGATTTGCTCAACCAACACCGACACCGGTTCCCGGTCCGACTCCTACGGGCGCGCCGCCACCCACACCAATTCCGCCGCCTGACGTTGTGACATTGAGCGTGACCCAGCAGGATGCACTCGTGTTGAACTACTTCATGCATGCCGGTGCGAAATTCACCATGACCTTGCGCGCCGCGGGCGACACTGCCAAAGTGGACACAGAAAGTGTGACCCTGCAATACACCATGCAACGTTTCCGCATCTCCGTGCCAACACAGTTGGCCTACGGTTTAGAGCCTGCGATTCGGAGACTCAGGTCGCCGACGTTACCGAACGACGCCGCACCACAATTCATTCCTATGCCTGATGGAACTTTCCTCTGTTCGGGTGCTAACTGTCCGTAGTCCCGTTTGAGTGGCGCAACATCTTTAAGGGGATGTTGCGCCATTTGTTAATTGATATTTATCCGCAAGGAGATTTATGGCAAAAATTGGTGTATTGATTGTTGACGACATCGCCGAGACGCGCGAAAACATCAAAAAGCTTCTTCAATTCGAATCTGATATGGAAGTTGTCGGAACGGCTAAAACCGGCAGAGAAGCCGTCGCATTGGCAAAAGAAAAGCGTCCGCATGTTGTCATTATGGATATCAATATGCCCGATATGGATGGCATCGCGGCGACGGAGCAAATTTCCAAAGACGTGCCATCGGCTCAAATCGTCATCCTCTCGGTTCAAAGCGACGCCGATTATCTGCGGCGCGCAATGATGGCCGGCGCGCGCGACTTTTTAACCAAACCTCCTTCGGGCGATGAACTCATCAATACTATTCGCCGCGCATATGAAATTAGCAAGACCCGAATCGCTATCGCGCCATCCCAAGCGGCTCAGACCTCTACCGCGCAAGCAGCCACAGTCATTGATGGAAAGATCATTACAGTTTACAGCGCCAAAGGCGGGGTAGGCTGCACCACACTTGCAACGAACTTGGCAGTTGCCTTGCATACCGAGGAAACAAAAGTCGCGCTGGTTGATTGCAATTTGCAATTTGGCGATGTGGGCGCGTTCATGAACCTGCCAACCAAACACAGCGTGATCGAATTGTTCGAGAAAGCAGATGAACTTGATATCGAATTTATTAACAGCGTTGCCACTCCACATAACTCCGGGGTGAAGACCTTCTTGGCGCCGATCAGCCCGGAACAAGCCGATGTGGCAACTGCCGCCCAAATCAAAAAAACCCTTGACTTTTTGCGCCACCACTTCTCATATGTGATTGTAGACACCGCCTCCGCTTTAACGGAAATCACGCTGTCAATTTTTGATGTTTCAGATAGAATCGTATTAGTCACCACACCGGATATTCCATCGATTAAGGATGCGCGATTGTTTTTCAATCTCATTGACGCGCTTGAATTTCCGGCAGACAGGGTGCTGTTCATATTGAATCGAGCCGACAAACGCGCAGGCATTCAGGCTTCTAACATTCAAGATTCACTCAAACACGAAATCGTGGCGCAAGTTCCCGTTGACGAGCGAGTGGTGTTGGCGTCAATCAACAGTGGCGTCCCGTTACTTGTAAGCAATCGCAATGTTCCAACGGCTCAAGGTATTTTAGAAGTGGCGGGTAAGCTGAAAACGAGCTTCACCCCTCCAGCCGAGTTTATTGCGCCGCCCGCCGACACAAAGAAACCTGCTCCGCCACGTCGTTTGTTTGGTAGTTAATATCTTTCTTAATTTCAAGGTTGATAGGCAGGTAAGTTATGTCTTTACTTAAACGCATTGGTCAAGGAGGTGCGCCGCCTCAGGCGGGTTCGCCTACGGCACCAGCGTCCTCGGCACACCCGGCAGGCGGTGAACAAGGTTCGAAGCTGGCCGAGTTGCGCGCGCGGCGCACAGACGCGCCTGTAGGTGGACAGACAACGGCGAAAGACGGTTACGCCGATCTCAAGACGCGCGTTCAAAATAAGCTGTTACAACAACTGGATCCTTCGATGGATGTGACACGCACGGCTGAAGTGCGAAAGACCATTGAAGATCTTTTTGAGACAATCCTGACGGAAGAAAATATCGTCTTATCGCGGGCGGAACGTAAGCGCTTGTTCGATAATATCGTCGCCGAAATCCTTGGTTTCGGTCCTCTCGAAATCCTCCTCGCCGAAGATTCCATCTCGGAAATTATGGTAAATGGCGCGAAGAACGTATTTGTGGAACGCAAAGGGCGGATCGAACGCGCGCCTGTGACATTTGAAAGCAACGAACATCTCTTCCGAATCATTGATCGTATCGTGGCTCCGCTGGGTCGCCGCATTGATGAGTCGAGCCCTATGGTGGATGCTCGTTTGCCGGATGGCTCTCGCGTCAACGCAGTGATCCCACCCATTTCACTCGTGGGTCCCGTATTGACGATCCGTAAATTTTCCAAGAAGCCTCTTTCTGTCGAACAATACATTAGCTTTGGCGCCATCACACCCGAAGCAATGGAGTTTATGAAAGCGTGTGTTCATGCCGCTTTGAACATCGTTGTCTCCGGTGGTACCGGCTCCGGTAAGACAACATTTCTCAATCTTCTATCCGGTTTCATCCCATCCGATGAGCGTATTTTGACGATTGAGAATGCGGCAGAGCTTCAACTACGGCAAGAGCATGTCGTCACATTAGAATCTCGCCCGGCGAATATCGAAGGTAAAGGCATGGTCTCTATACAAGACCTAGTGGTTAATGCCCTTCGTATGCGTCCGGATCGTATTGTCGTTGGCGAGATTCGTGATGGCGCCGCGCTTGACATGTTGCAGGCGATGAATACGGGTCACGATGGCTCTATGACTACTGCCCACTCCAACGGTCCCCGCGATACGCTTTCTCGTATTGAAACCATGACTTTGATGGCGGGGATGGATCTGCCGGTGCGGGCTATTCGTGAGCAGATCGCCTCGGCGGTGCATGTGGTCTGCCACTTGGAACGATTACGCGATGGGTCGCGCAAAGTTGTGGCGATCACCGAAGTGCAAGGTATGGAAGGTGACGTAATCACCATGACCGATATCTTCTTGTTTGAGCAAACGGGAGTGGAGAATGGCAAAGTGGTCGGGCGTATGCGTCCTACAGGTCTGCGCCCCAAGTTTATGGATCGCATCGAAGCGGCGGGCGTTCAGCTGCCCCCATCAATTTTTGGCATTGGCGGTAAATATTAATAGTTGCTCATGCCTTGGCTTCGGCACTTGCCAATGGGCGTACAATATAGGTGATCAGGTAAAAAGTTTCGGGAGATAAATTGTGGCTACAGCAGGTATCGTCGTACTGGTAGTAGGTGGTCTCACGGCAGTAGGTCTTCTGGTCTATGGTTTTATTTCGTCACGCAACCAGTCATCCGTTGTGCAAGAGCGACTGGGACGTTATGCCGATGCAGTTCAAGTGGCGCCGGCAGCCACCTCTGCCGGTCCCGCGAAACCCAAAGCCAGCCCTCTCGGTGAACGCTTCAACGAATTACTTCGCGGGCGAAGTTTCTTTGGCTCAATACAAAACAAACTTAATTCGGCTGACATCAAGATCAATGTCGGCGAGTTTTTTGCGATGTCAATCATCGCCTCGGTGGGCGGCATCCTTTTAGGCGTCCTCGCCACGGCTCTGCCAGATTGTTTGAGTAATGCGTCCGGTCCGATTCCTTGTTTGGCAACACGTAGTTATACCGACTCTCTTATTGTTGGAATTATAGGGGCTGGCGTTGGTGCCATAGCGCCGAACTTTTGGGTCGGGATGAAAAGGAGTGGGCGACTTCAACTATTTGACAATCAATTGGGTGACACTCTCAATTTGTTAGTGAACGCGCTTCGATCAGGTTACAGTGTTCTGCAAGCGATGGAAGCGGTCTCTAAAGAATTACCTCCACCGATCTCAGTTGAATTTCGCCGCGTGGTGCAGGAGATTCAATTGGGTCTGCCCATGGAAACGGCACTGACGCATTTGTTGGAGCGCATTCCGAGCGAGGATTTGGACTTGGTTATAACTGCCATGAATATCCAACGCGAAGTCGGCGGCAACTTAGCCGAGATTCTGGATGTGATGGCGCACACCATTCGTGAGCGTGTCCGCATCAAAGGTGAGATCGCCACCCTTACCTCACAAGGTATGGCAACCGGTTACGCCATTACGGGTATGCCGTTTGCGCTGGTGGGGCTGTTAGCCATTGTCAACCGTCCTTATA
This sequence comes from Anaerolineales bacterium, assembly GCA_919901875.1. Lineage (GTDB taxonomy): Bacteria > Chloroflexota > Anaerolineae > Anaerolineales > VGOW01 > VGOW01. The sequence goes on along the minus strand of CAKKQG010000048.1, from coordinate 20,673 downwards.
TCGCCGAATTTTTTAAACCCAGTAATCAGCCGTGTGGCTGGGCAATGCTCGGCGTCGCGTTGATCATGATCAGCATTGGCGGTTTTGTGATTAAGAAGATCGTTGATATCGAAGTCTAAACGATAGAGGCATTGTAATGAATCTCTTTATTATCATTGGTCTGGTAGTTGTTCTGATAGGTGCGGCGGTTTTGGTGTTCGTCGGGTTGCGTTCGCCTGAAGCAAAAGACCCGCTTCAATCTCGTTTAGCGGAATTTGGATCGCGCGAGCGACCGGTGACGCTTGAAGAGATTGAAATGTCGCAGCCGTTCAGTGAGCGCGTTATGCTGCCTCTCATTCGTCAAGTAGGGCAAATGACGACCCGCTTCACTCCGGAAGCGGCTCTCGAAGCGACTCAACATAAATTGGATTTGGCGGGCAACCCCGGAAACCTTGATCCCAAAATGTTTATGGCGATTCGTATTATCGCTTCGGTGGGGTTAGGGTTTGTGCTATTGCTTGCCTTTTCATTGGCGCCCGAACCCAATTGGATTCAGAATCTGGGTTTAGCCGGACTGTTTGTTGCTCTGGGTTATTACCTGCCGGATTTGTGGTTGTCGAGCAAGATCACTCGTCGTCAAGATGAAGTGGTTAAAGCCTTGCCCGATGCATTGGATTTATTAACCGTGTGCGTGGAAGCCGGTTTAGGTTTCGATGCTGCTTTGGGCAAGCTGACCGAGAAGTGGGATAACGATCTGGCGTTGGCCTTTGGTCGTGTGCTTCAAGAAGTTCGCTTAGGCAAAACTCGTCGCGAAGCATTGCGTGATATGTCCTATCGCTTGGATGTGCCGGATGTGACGAGTTTCATCGCCGCCGTATTGCAAGCCGAACAACTTGGCGTGAGTATGGGCAAGATTCTCCGCATTCAATCGGATCAAATGCGTATGAAACGCCGTCAGCGTGCCGAACAAAAAGCGCACCAAGCGCCCATTAAAATGTTGTTCCCGATGGCACTGTTGATCTTCCCGACGATCTGGTTAGTGTTGTTAGGCCCGGCAGTGCTCTTGTTGAAGAACTCGGCGCTGTCAGGCATCTTAGGCGGTTAAACTTTTGACGAGGAGGGTAGCGGTTGACGGTTCCCTCAAAGAATTCCGATACGTTGGCTCGATTTACTTTTAACATTGAGCGAGTCACGTGGACACTATTGGATTTAGTGTTCCCACCCCGCTGTCAAAGTTGTCGGCGGCTGGGTGAGCGTTTGTGCGCGCGCTGCCGCGCCGAAATTGAATATCTCAAGGCACCTGTGTGTTCTCATTGTGGTTACCCATACCATGCGCCGACGGCTGACGATTCATGCGATCAGTGTCGGCGCATTTCGTTTGGCAACCTCCACATCCGTTCGATGGCGTTTCATAGTGAATCGTTGCGGAATGCTATTCACAGTTTAAAGTACCGGCGCAACCCGGCGTTGGGTGAGACTTTAGCGGATCTCATGTCGCAACGTTGGATCGCAGATTTTCCTGCCGATGCAGTGTTGATCCCGGTGCCGCTTGGAACAGATCGAAAACAGGCGCGAGGATTCAATCAAGCAGAAATTTTGGCGCGAGGGTTGGGAACGCGTTGGCGGCGTCCCCTTATGGTGGATGGGTTGAGTCGCGGGCGTGAGACTCGATCTCAAGTAGGTCTCAATGCGCGGGATCGCAAATCAAATGTGACAGGCGCGTTTGTTGCATCGGCTAAAGTGAAAGGACATTCGGTGATTCTGATTGATGATGTGTGCACGACCGGCGCGACGTTGAGCGCGTGCGCCGAGGCGTTGCTGCAAAGTGGGGCAACACAAGTGTGGGCTTATACTCTGGCACGCGCTCGACACGATGCCGACATTCTTACTCAATAGGAGGCTTCTATGACAATTGCAGTGAACATCAGTGGACATAACATACATATTTCGGATCGTTTGAGGGACTACATCGAGAAGAAGGCCGGCAAGCTCGATCACTATCTCGCCGATATTGGCGAAGTGCGCGTTGACCTGACTGCCGAGAACAACGCGCGCGACGCCAATGATCGCAAAGTGGTTCAGATGACGGTGCGCTCGCGCGGCACGGTGCTGCGGGCTGAAGAACGAGCCAGTGATCCATTTTCCGGTTTTGATGTGGTTGTAGAGCGGATGTACCGGCAGATCGAACGTTATAAAACTAAACGCCGCCGCCGTGGTGACGGAACCGATTTGGCGACAGCGCAAGCCGAAGCGATGGCGACAGCCGAACCGCTTGAAGAAGAATCGGTGCCCATCATCATCCGCCGCAAACAATTCGCGGTGACGCCGATGACCGAAGCGGAAGCAGTGGATCAGATGATCTTTCTTGAACACGACAACTTTTTCATTTTCTACAACGCCGAGACGGCGAGGATGAACGTGTTGTATAAACGGAAAGATGGCGCGCTGGGTTTGATCGAACCTGAGATCGGGTGATTCCCTTTAGACTTCCGAAGTTGCACACACCGCAAAGACTTCGGAAGTCTTTTTTGTTCGGAAGCCTTTTTTGTTTTAGAATTACCTCATGACCCTCACCGCCATCGTACTGTTAGGTAAAGCCGGGCAAGGTGTTTTAGAAAAACAAATGGGCATGGTCTATCGCGCGGCGTTGCGCGACGTCGTGGCAGTGCTCAAAAACAACTCACACATTGATCGAATCGTGGTCGCCGCGCCAGCCTCTGTTCAATTCGATCTGCCGGATGTGATGTGGGATATCGATTCGCCGAATGGAAAATTTCACTTCGGCGAGCGACTGGCAGAACTGATTAATCGACTCGATCTGGATCGGGTGATCTATATGGGAGCGGGGAGCGCACCGCTATTGAGCGAAGCGGAACTCGGTGACGCCGTCTCTGCCGTGATAGCCTCTACGACACCGACGCTTGTTACCAACAATGCCCATTCTGCGGATTGGGCGGCATTTTCTTACGCCAAAACGATCTCGCAATTTATACACCGCCTTGAACGCGACAATATGTTGGCTCATGTCTTGCGCCACGAAGCGAATTTTGAAGTGCGCTCGCTCAAACCATCGGCAGGCACGCGGCTTGATATTGACACACCCTTTGATCTGCGTGTGTTGGCGCTGCATCCACGCACACCGCCCAATTTGCGAAAGATACTCGGCGATCTTGCGCCGACGCTCAACGTGAATCAGATTCAAAAATCAATTGAGGTATTGCGAGCCGACGAATCGCGCATCACCTTGATCGGGCGGGTGTCGTCGGCGGTGTGCGGGTTGATCGAGCGTGAGACTCGTTGTTGGACTCGCGTTCTTTCGGAAGAGCGCGGCATGGCGGCGAACCGGCGGCAGACGATGGGGGAAGTGTTTTCCTTCGTCGCCGATCACATTGAGCGAATCGGTGAAGAAGAATTTATCGCGCAGTTGGCGCAGGTGAGTGATGTGGTGTTTTGGGATACGCGCGTGTATCTGGCGCATCATCAGATATGGCCTTCAGAAGAAGATCGTTTCGCCGCAGATTTGGGGCGATATGAATTGATCGAGGATGATCGTCTTAGGCGATTAACTTGCGCCGCAGAGTCGGCATCCATCCCGATCATTGTGGGGGGGCACAATGCGGTGTCGGGTGGGTTGTATGCCATGCTTGAGATCAAGAAACCCGTTTTCTGATAGAAAACGGGTTTCTGTGTATTACCATCCTTTGATGAATTTCTCCCACTCCATATTCTCTTTGATGTGACGGCTGAAGAGATAGTCGGGAGTGGCATTGGGCTCTGCCGGTTTGCGCTTGAGATGCATCTGCGCCTCGACCGGGTTGCGTCCGCCTTTGCGGCGGTTGCAGGGCGGGCAGGCGGCAACCAGATTGTCCCATTCGTGCCCGCCGCCTTTGTGGCGCGGGATGACGTGATCAATGGTGAGGTGCTGAGTCTGTCGCCCGCAGTATTGGCAGGTGTAATTATCGCGCCGAAAAATTTCGCGCTTGGAAAGTTTGACTCGCGGGCGCGGGCGTTTGATCATGTGTTCGAGGCGGATGACCGACGGCGCGGGGTAGGTGAGTCGAGTCGTGCGGATATGTCCGCGCCCATTGACCATGAGTTCGGCTTTGCCCGTGACCAAAAGACCAACGGCTCGCTTGGTGCTGCATACATGGAGCGGTTCGTAATTGGCGTTGAGCACTAACACAGCCCTGTTTAGATCAACCTCCATTGTCGTCATTTTCCTCGCGCGAGATTGTAATCGAAACCAGAAAACCTCTATGTAATTTTCATCTTAATCTACCCTCGCACGCAGTGGATTAAGTCTCTCCGACAAAAATAGCGGCAAGCCTGACTGCCTGCCGCCCTAATTTATATACTGTGAAGGGAAATAGCGCAAGGGTGGTAAAAAATACCTTCGACGTTATTAAAACGTCGAAGGTATTTTTGATTCATTTTCCATTTCCCTCAGTTTTCTGTTTCTCTTTGATCTCGCGGATAATTTTTGCTACGCGAGCCGATTCGTCTGAGGAAAGATTTTCTTGTCTAACCTTGTCGTAAATTGTGATTAGCCAGACTTCATTTTCATCGGTGATGAAGTAGTAGATGACTCGATAACCGCCGCGTTTGCCTTTTGCTTTAGCTTTCATCCGCGCTTTGCGCGCGCCATTTGTTTGAGGAATAACGGGATGCGCTTGCGCGTCAAAGGTTTCAAAGAAAGCGTCTAAATCTGAACGCAGAGATGGGTTGTCTTTGCGTAGCTGTTTGAGCTGACGATTAAACCAGTCAGTGAAGATCAACCGATAGGTCATTTGCTCTACCCCAGAATTTTATCGAGGTGTTGCCGCAACTGCTTTTTTGTGCGAATGCGCGTCACGCGCTTGCGGGCGACATCGCTCAAGCCGCGCACTAAATGTTCGCCCAACGTCAACGTCTGCGGCGATACATCCTCGATCACTGTTACCAAGAGCATGATGTTATTGGGGAGTTTCGTTTTATCCAGTAATGCAATTTGTCCGTTGCGAACTGTGGCACGTAGAGTTTGATACATAGCTGCCTCCAGTGATGATTATACTCTGATCTATTTCTGCTTCTCATACAAACTTCGATAAACGACGAACTGAAAATACCCCATCAACAAACTTAACCTCAAACCATGCAGTCCATCGCGCCAGCCCTGATACGTGATGAAGCGGCGTATAAATTCTTGGATAGGGCGCGTGATTAAATTTTGCAACTTGGCCCGCTTGCCCTCTAAGCGCAAACGCTCGGCGTCGTAACGGGCGTAATAGTTTTGTTTCTGGATGAACTCATCTACAGTTTCGTAATTGAGATGAATGAGCGAATAGAGCAAAAAACCTTCTGTGCCTTCGAGTTTCACTAATTCGTGAACGGGGCGAGTCGGATCGTATTGGGCGCGATCTCGTTTGAGCAAGCGCAGTTGATAATCAGGATACCAACCGGCGTGCAAGGTTAACTTTCCGAAGATGTAGTTGTGACGCGGCACCCACCAGCCCGCCACATCAGGGGATGCCGTCACCGCGCGAACTTCCTTTTCTAACTCAGGGGTAGCTCTCTCGTCCGCATCCACGAAGAACACCCAATCCGCTTGCGTGGCTTTAAGCGCGGCGTCGCGTTGCGCGCCGTAGTTCTCGAACTTGTGCTGGATAAATTTTGCGCCGTGTTCGCGGGCAATCGCTTCGGTGTTGTCGGTGCTAAACGAATCAAAGACGATCACCTCATCCGCCCACTTAAGGCTGGCAAGGCAATCGCCGAGATGTTTTTGTTCGTTGAGGGTGAGGACGATGCAGGAGAGCAAAGCAGGTTGTTGGGTGGTTACGGAATACGCAATACGGAATACGGATCACGCATCACGTATCACGCATCCCCGTTACACCATCCGCCTTCGTAACTGCGCGCTGGCAAAATCCATGATAGCGACGACGAGGATGATGATGGCGACAGCGGTTCCGGCTTTGTGATATTGCAGCAGACCAAAGTATTCGATGAACAATCGCCCGATGCCGCCGCCACCGGCGAAGCCGACGATGGTGGCGATACGCACGTTGATGTCCCACTGATAAATGGAATAGGAAATAAACGGCGGCACAATCTGCGGCAGAACGGAGTAGATGATCACCTGCAAACGGTTTGCGCCTGTTGCCGTGGTTGCTTCCATTGTGCCTTCGTCAATATTCTCAATCGCTTCGGAGAATAATTTGCCGATCAACCCGAATGTTGTTACGGCAAGCGCCAGCATACCGGCAAAATTCCCGATGCCGACCCAGAAGACGAAGATCGTCACATACAGCAATGCCTCAATCGAGCGCAAGAAGTTGAAGAGAAATCGCGTGGCGTAATAAATCCACGCCAGCACCACGCTGCGCCCGGTGAGGTTGCGCGCGGCGAGGAAGCTAAAGGGGATGGCGATGAGCGAACCGAGTGTGGTGGCGAGCAGGGCTTGGAAGATAGTGATGATCATTTCGCCCAAAACTTTTTCAACTAACTCGGGCTTAAGATCAATTGAAACAAAATCGCGGACGACACTGCCGAAGTTCGTGCCGGGGTTAAATATCTCCTCCAATTTAATTTGCGAAAGATTCCAGACGTAAATTAATGCAATGCTGCTCAACACAATGTAGACCCACGCCCGCCACGATTTGTAAAATGGTTGGGGAACAGTGGCGGCAACCCCTGAGACGTTGCCCACTAAAATTTGTTCGCGCCAGCGCGCGCTGATGGTGTCCACCAGAATGATCACAATCGCAATCGCCCACAGCGCGGCGGCGTATTGATCGGTTGCGCCTTTGCGTAATGACTCGACGACGAAGTAACCGATGCCGCCACCGGCGACCATGCCGACAATCGTCGCCGAGCGCATGTTGATATCCCAACGCAAGAGGGTGTAAGCCAGAAACGGCGGGATGATTTGTGGAAAGACGGCGTAACGGATCACTTGAAAAAGATTCGCGCCCGACGAGGTGACGGCTTCAATCGGTCCGACATCAATGTGTTCGATCTCTTCGGAAAATAATTTGCCGAGCGCGGCGATGGAGTGAATCGTCATCGCCATCACGCCGGCAAACGAACCCAAGCCAACCCAGATGACGGCGATGATGCCCCAAATAAATGTGTCCACCGAACGGATGATGTTGAGAAACGTCCGCATCAAATAATAAACGACAATGCCGCCCGGGATGCGCGCCGTGATGTTGCGCGCGGCGAAAAAACTTATTGGCACGGCGAGAACGGTTGACAGCAGAGTCGCCATCAACCCCATCGCCATCGTGACGATTAACGAACCGGCGTCGTACATCGGCACGATTGTTTCTTTGGCAAGGCCGAGACGCACCAGCCAAGCGGGGGCGGGTTTGTACACTACGCGCCCAAAAATATCGCCGAAGTTTTCGCTGAGCGTCACCGCGCCCGGATTCTCGAAGAGATAAACCAACGTGCATCGTTTGTCTGTTCCCCGAATTGCCGCATCCACTTGAATCAGATCGGGGCAGAAGATTTCGCTCATCACTCTCTGCGCTCCGCTGAACCGCGTGACGAATCTTTCGAGGTGTACATCGGTGACTTGCCAACCGATGAAGTACACGATGATCGCCGCGAGGAGCAAGCCGATCCAAGTGCGCGCCGACTCTTGCCGTGAGAGTTGATACGCATCATAAACATTCCACGCCCAAAACGCCGCCAACAGAATCCAGACCCAGGTCGTCGTCACGCTCCCCAACTCCATCTCGCCGACTTTTGACGAACCTTCCGCCGCCCACTTAATGACATAACCCAGCACGACGGTCATCACAAAAATGATCGCGCCGCGCGTATATTGATTTAAATAAATTTGTCCCGCGCCGGGCACGACGAGCGAGAGCAGGGCAGTGAGAAAAGAATTTTTAGGTTGAGTAGGCAAGGTAGTAGATGGATTCATTTACGGTTTGGCAAAAACAATTTAACCGCAGAGAGCGCAAAGTTCGCAGAGAATATATAAAGAAGAATCTCAGCGTTCTCTGCGAACTCTGCGGTGAGATTCAACGTAAACCGGCAAGGTATCCGATCTAAATAATCGAGACTCTTTCCGCTTCTTTGCCGTAGATGGATTTGAACTGCGCGTCGTCAATCTCATTCGGCAAGCCTTCAAAGACCAACTGCCCGTCTTTGAGGGCAATGGCGCGCGTGGCGTAACGGTGAACGAGATCGAGAAAGTGCAAACTACACAGCACGGTGAGCTTGTCCTCTTTATTCAACTGTTCAAGGTATTTTAAAATGGAATGAGACAGGACAGGATCAAGCGAAGCCACCGGTTCGTCGGCGAGGATCAGAGTCGGCTCTTGCATCAGTGCCCGAGCAATGCCAACCCGTTGTTGTTGGCCTCCGCTTAAGGAGTCGGCGCGCACGTAGGCTTTATCCGACAGTCCCATGCGTTCCAAATTTTCTAACGCCCGTTTGTGATCATCCGGCGAGAAATATCCAACCAAACTTTGATACGAGTTAACATAGCCCAGCCGACCGGAGAGAACGTTGGTCAGCACCGAAGATCGCCGGACGAGATTGAACTGCTGAAAGATGAATCCCATCTGCCGCCGAATCTTGCGAATGTCGCCGCCCGACGCGGCGGTGACATCTATTCCATTCCATATAATCTTGCCTTCGGTGGGTTCGATGATGCGGTTGATGCAGCGCAACAACGTAGATTTGCCGGAGCCGCT
>CAKKQG010000048.1:10151-11907 GCA_919901875.1 Anaerolineales bacterium | reverse complement strand
GCCGCTTCGCTCGTGCCGACTTCCACTTTGTAGTTCAAGCCATTCACCTTATTGAGATAAGTGGCAATGTCCTGACCGGCTTTGGCGATCTTGGCAGTATCACCGGAAGGCACAAAGGTCATCACAATGGGTTTATCTGCGCTGCCAAGCGGATCGGCGGTGGGCGCAACAGTCGGTTTGGGAACGTCGGTGGGTACTGCTACGGGTTTCGGCGTTTCGGTAGGTTTGGGCGCTTCCGTAGCAGGCGTGGCGCACGCGCTCAAGATCAGCGCAAGAGCCACAATACTAACTAATACTTTGAACAAATTGTTTTTCATGGTGTTTTCTCCTCCAAGAGAAATGTGAATATAGGTATACCAATACGAAAAAAGATTTAGTGTCCTTCGATGGCACCACCTCCTTTTAGTTCTTTAGCATATCACGAAAAAGAGTATATCACGCCTCTTTGAGAGACCGCGTCGGTCTTTAAGACCGACGCGGTCTGTGGAAGTGATTCACGGCTTCACAATCGTCACTTGTTTTGGATCGACTCGATTGTTAATATTTGAAATCCCAACGGCTTCATGGATCAACCCCGCCCAAAAGTATTGCGGGTTACGCGCTTCGATCACGTCGGTCAGTATCACTCCGCCGGTGATCACCGCCCGTTGGTTGGGCATCAAATAATAAAACGTCTGTCCGTTCTCAATGATCTTCGTCAATGTCTCTGGCGTACCAAGCCCCCAGCGCCACGGATAATCGCGGATGCACGAGTCACAATCAATGCCAACGCGCCACGCGCCATCCTGCTCAAAAAAACCGAGCGTGTTTGAGTTTTCGGCTTGCTTATAAATTGTCCCCGACCAAGCACCAAAGGTGCGTATCGGCGCGGTGCCATAATTTTCAACCGTCATCGTGAAATACAACGTTTGCCCGATCACCACCGTTGCGCTCGACCACTTCACCTCACCCTGCACGATCTCGGCGCGCGGCAACCCGCCGTTGGCAATCGTCAGCCTCGTCTCAAGTTGAGTCTTCTGCCCAAGTTTATCTTCCGCCTCCGCGCGCACAACATAGTTTCCATCCGGCGGCGGGTTCACACCCAAATCAATACCGCCATCGTAATCGTAGGTGTGCAATCCGGCGCGTCCGGGCAAAATATCACTTCCCGCTTCGGCGATTGGATACTCCGTGTTATCCGGCGCGATCAATGTCAGACGCAAATTACTTTGCGGAACTTCTTTCGTTAACCATACATTGATCGTTGCTCGATCGGCAATGCCATCTTGATTAGGAGAGAACGGTGACGGACTCGCCGAAAGATTTTTGAGATCGGGTAGGATCGTATCTGCCCTTTCAACGGTGATACTTCCACTCACTTCACCGTTATCGCTGGCGGTTGCCGACTCGATCACCCACTTGTAATTTCCATTTGGCAGGGCACGCCGCACAATTTTCGCATTCACCTGATCCGTTGGCAACGTATAGCTGTTGACGATCCCCGAAAATAACAACGTATGTTCACCCGCATCGCGCGGTTGCTTCTGGCGGAACTCGAATCGTCTACCGTTAGAGTCAACAAAATAAATTGAGACAGAAGCCGGTTCACGTAAACGATAATTGATTCGAGTAATGTCATCCACGCCATCGGCGTTGGGCGAGATCGTCTTCAAGCTAAAAGCCGCATCGGTGATCAATTGTCCTTTCGGACTCAAAACGATCCATGCTGCGCCGAGCAAGAGGGCGAGAATGAGAAAGGCGAGAAGAGAAGTGATGA
>CAKKQG010000048.1:2483-10051 GCA_919901875.1 Anaerolineales bacterium | reverse complement strand
TTTTTCGTTCAGGAGAGGGGTTGGGGGTGAGGTCACCCCACCACCAAATTCGTCTTCCTCTCCGCCACCCCAATCGTCGCTATCATCCCAGCGTTGAATGCCAGAAAATCCGATTCGACTCCGTCGCTGAAGATCACGCCGCCTTCGGGCATTTCGGATTTTAAGATCAACGGTGACGCCGCCGTGATCGCCCCACAGACGATCTGCGCCCCCGACGTTTTGCTGATGAACGGTTCGCGCACCACGAAAATTAATTTGTCGGTGTCCCAAGTGAGTTGCGGCTTTTGAATTTTCGGTTCGGCATTTGCAAACTCGCTCAACATCCCATTTGCCATATTGAACATGCTGCTCAACCAGCCGGTTGACCCCGCGCCCGTTGAAACCAAGATGCCGCTCGACGAGTGATGTTCCTCTTTTCCATTTGCCTGAATCAAATACCGCGCCGAGACGTGAGTCCGCACGCCGATGAAGAGATCGTTGAAGGCGAGAAGTGATTGCCCATCGTTGAGTTTCGCCTCTGCCATTGTGATCAAATGCGAGTGCGATTCCCCTTTGAGAATTTTTTGAACGGCGAGCGGCGCGTTGCTAACGTTAAATGGCAATAAGACTCCGTCTATGTGCGCCGGATCAGGGTTGACCGCCACGACGGGTTGACCGTTGAGATACTTCGCCGTGTTCACCACCAAGCCATCAATGCCAATCGTCACCACGATGTTGCTGTCGTCAAAAAGGAAGTTAGGCAAGAAGCCGCGCTCGATCTCTTGTAGCTTCACTAACCCGGTCAAACTTTTTTTGAGATCGTTCAAGGCGGCGTGATACGTTTCGTGTTCGCGCTCGTAGAAGGCAAAGTCGCCGCCACTGTGTTCAATGTAGAACTTCGCTTGCCCGCGCGTGTTAAAGCGCTCGATCAAACCTTCGAGGCGAGTCTTGCGAGTGACGAGGATGATCTTTTCGTAATCCATGATGAGTTGATCGTATTTCGTATTGCGTATTCCGTAACGCCTCAAGACGGAACACGCAATACGCTTTACGCAATACGACTTACTTCTTCTTCATCAACGTCTCCAACAATTCCGGCGAGATGTTGAGGTTGCCGATCTTGCTCGCGTTCTGCGCCAGTTCTTTCATCGCCAAACTGATCATCAAGCGTGGCTCAGCAGATTGCATAGCCAGCATTTGCAAAACGTTGGGATCAAGATCGCGCAAGGGTCGCAGTGAGGCTTCAATGGTGTAGCTTTGCGCGTCGGCTTCGGCGCGGGTGTTCTCGATTTGCGCCGTTACCAGTTGTTTGCGATCTTCTTCCACTTTGATCTGCCCCTTCATCTTTGATTCGCGCACTTGCTGTTCTTTGGCTTCCACTGCCAAGTCGGCTTCCACTTTGGCTTCACGAATCTGTCGCTGTTTTTCTTCAACGGCGATCTCGGTGTTGAGTTCGTTCTCTTTGATGCGGCGTTCCTGCTCTACCGAAGCGTTGCGGCGATCATAGATTGCTTGATCGGCGCGGCGCAACAATTCTTCGCGGGCTTCGGCTTCAAGGGCGCGCGCCATTTCCGGCGTGGGTTTGATCGCCAAGATCGAGAGCGTCAACACTTCCACGCCAAGCGACTTAAGTTCTTCACTCGTTTTGAGTTTGCTCATCACGGCGGAAGCAACCGCGTCCGAAGATCGAATCGCTTCACGCATTGGGCGCGCGCCGACTTCAGAGCGGGTGAGGACTTGAGTGATGTTGATCACGCGCTGCGGCAGTTTGTCCGGGTCTTGCGATGTATATTGCGCGCCGTTGGCGTTGGTGGTGTAGTTGAGCAACGAAGCGACTCGTCCGGCGTCGTTGACGCGAAACGTCAGTTGCCCTTGTACGGTGATCGGCTGAAAGTCTGCCGTCATCTCATTGAAGATGAACGGCACATCCACGCTGCCCACCGGCACAATGGCAATCGACGAGATAGGGACGTAGTAGAAGAAGGCTAACCCGACTCCGCTGTGGGCGATCTTGCCACTTTGATAATGGATGATGTGATTGGTTGGGCTGACTTTGATGTATTGGATGCCAAGCATAGTATGTCTCCTTTTGGTTAAGTGTAAACGATCTTTCTAAAAGTGTATTTACGACACCATTATATAACGAAAAAGAAATTTGGCAATAGGCAAAGTGAAGAGAAACCCGCTTTCTGGTGATCAGGGTGCGGGTGTGGCAGTTGGCAGAGGCGGCAGCCCCGTAGGAAGCGGGGCGGGCGCGGTGAAGGTCTCAACCAAGATCAATGGTGCGCCGCCGACATCGCATAGCCCGTATCCGATCTCGCAATCGCCTGCGGGCAGGGTGAGAGTTGTGTATCCATAATATGGGATCGGGAGTTCTCTGCCGAGATGATCGTAGAGTCTGGTGCCGGCGCCGAGGTAGAGGGTAATTTGCGTTTCGCGTCCAATGCGTGACCAAGCAACGCGCGTGATTCCATCTTGGCGGTTGAGGGTGACGATGTGGTGATCGTATTGCGAGGAGATGAAGGCGGTTTGGGTGTGAGCGAAATACGTGGTGACGGCGCGATAAGCGTAGGCGGCAGGTCGCGGCGATCCATCTGTTCGATAGAGTCCGTACGACTCGTAACCGGGTGCCGCTCCTGTTTCGTCATACAATTTATAAATGGCGATGCGCTCTGCACCTGCCGCCAAGGCGAGTGATGTCGCTTGAATGATGAATGCCGCTTGCTGATTCATAGTGATGCGTATCAGCGGGTTCGCCGGATAACGCGGGTCGTCGTACGGGGCGGCGTTGGTTTCGTTCAACCAGATTGATTTGTTGATTCCGTATTGCCACATGAGTTGTTTATAGAAGCTGATGATGTCGGCGACGGTCTCGGTGCGGAAGTAGATGTGCGTGGTGAAAACGTCGAAGTAAAAATTATTTTTGTAAACGGTTGGGTCTTTGAGCGCAACGTCGAGAAAGCGTTTGAGATAGGGCGGGCGACCACGAACGAAATCATGCCAGTAGGTCATGCCGCCGAGATGAATGACGGCGTCGGGGTCTGTTTCTTTGGCGGCGAGATAGGCAACTTTGACGAGTTGATAATAATCTTCAACCGTGCCTTCAAACTGCGCGCCGAAATCTTCCATGGCAATGTCGGGTTCATTCCAGATGATCCAGTGCGTGATGCGTCCTTTGTATTCTTTGACGATGCGCCGCACGAAGTTCGCCCACAAATTTCCCGGATTATCAACCGCAAGATACAAACCGCGTGGGACGCCGACAGCCGGTTTGCCATCGGTTGCCCAGTGTGGCGTGCTCATTAACAGCGCGACGATCTCGCGCCCGTCTTTTTCGGCGGCGGCGATTCGGTCTTTCTCTTCGTTTGCGACTTTCCACTGATCATCGCCGTTCGGCTGCCGCGCAAACCAGTTGATGATCATCCGATCCCAGCCGATGTTTGCTTGTCTGGCGATGTGCGGCGCGTAATACGATTCAACTGCGCCGAAGCGCGGGTCGGGTTTAGGCTGAAATGGTTCGGGGGTTTGGGTGGAGAGGAGGAAGGTGAGGGCGAAGAATAGATTAATGGAAGGGCGCACGTACGCGAAGTTTGTAATACGATGTTGCATGGGGATGGCTACGTTTATGAGATGCGCTCTCTACTTGGCGGCTAATTTTTTTAGCAATTCATCGGGAGTTAAGACTTGGATTGTTGATTCTGCGAAATCAACTTTATTCCGCGTGACGATTGCTTCAACGTTAGAAAGCGTTGCACAGGCGATTTGCAAATTATCTTCAAAATCAATTCCTGTTAGTGCGACTGCTTCCTCTAAAGCAGAGCGATCTACGGCGCAGATTTCAAATGCTTCTAAACATAATTTAATCGCGTCGTGGGCAATATCATTCCCCGAAGATTTGCGCGCGATATAAAAGATGTCAGTAAGTGTAGAGGCAGTTAAATAACCTGTAATGCGCCCGTCGTCGTTTGCTTCCCAAAGCAACTTCGCCGCGTTAGCCCAAGGTTCGCGCTTGAGCAAAGCATCCAGTACTACGTTGGTGTCAAGCAATACACGCATTAACCGTATTTCTCCGCGCGGCGTTCATTAAGCCAATGGTGCGTTTGAGAATCAGAAGGTGCAGGCGATGAGTTCGCCAATAACCCAAAAGCGCGAAGGGCAGTTTTTTTATGTCGAGGGCGCGTCGCTATTCGCGCCCTTTCAAGTAAATAGATGGCGAGACGCAATTGCTGATCGATACTCAAGGTGTCAACTTGTTTTATTAACTCAATGTTGATATTAGGATACATAGATATTCTTTACTGGACTTACGCAGTTCACAGAAATTTTCATCACGAATATCACGAATGTTCCGAATTTGACGAATAAAACAAAAGGAAAATTCGTGTTATTCGTTTATTCGAGTCATTCGTGATTAAGGTGCGTAAGTCTAGTCCTTACATTCAATTCTACTCCACTTTTTTCATCTCATCCCAATTCTTCCCCGCCCTCACATCCACCGCCAGCGGCGCATCCAGTTTAAACGCGCCTTCCATGATCTCTTTGACGAGCGCGGCAGTTTTTTCTACATCGTCGGCGTCACATTCAAAGACCAATTCGTCATGCACTTGCAGAATCATTTTCGCCGATGGAACTTTCTTGGGGAGCTCTTGCGATAAGCGCAGCATGGCGATCTTGATGATGTCTGATGCCGTGCCTTGCACCGGAGCGTTGATCGCTTCGCGCTCGTAGCGGGCGCGGATGGCGTGTTCTTCGCGCGATGCGCCGACTTTTGTGAGCAAAGGGAAATAACGACGACGCCCCAACAATGTTTCCACGTACCCATCCGTTGCCGCTTTGAGTTTTGTGTTCTCAAGATATTTTTTCACGCCGGGCAACTCGGCAAAATACTTTTGCACAAATTCTTCGGCTTCGCCCAGAGTAAGACCTGTTTGTCTGGCGAGACTGAATGCGCCCATGCCGTAGAGCAATCCAAAATTGATCGCCTTGGCGTTGCGGCGTTGGTCTTTGCTGACCTTTTCTAAGGGAACGCCGAAAACAGCCGAAGCGGTTGCGGCGTGGATGTCGTCACCGCGCGCGAAGGCCTCGAGCCAAAATTTATCTTGGGCGAAGTGCGCGGCGATTCTTAATTCCACTTGCGAGTAATCGGCGGCGACCAGCCTGCGCCCGCGCGGGGCGATGAAAGCGCGGCGCACTTCACGACCTAGTTCGGTGCGGATGGGGATGTTTTGCAGATTAGGATTCGAGGAGGCGAGTCGTCCAGTGACCGCGCCCGCTTGATTGTAGGAGGTGTGAACGCGACCCGTTTCGGGATTCACGAAAGTGGGCAGCGCGTCAATGTAGGTAGATTTGAGTTTGGCGATCTCACGATGTTCCAAGATCGTGGCGATGATCGGGTTGTTCTGGCGCATCTCTTCCAGCACGTCGGCGGCGGTGGAGTATTTGCCTGCCGCAGTTTTGCGCGACGATTCGGGCGGCTCAAGTTTTAGATCTTCAAACAATGCTTTGGCAAGTTGTTGAGTCGAATTGATGTTGAACTCATAGCCGACCACTTTGTAAATTTTCTTTTCGAGCGAGGCGATCTGTTTGTCGAGTTGCTTCGACATCTCGCCCAGATACTCGGTGTCCACCGCCACACCGTTCATCTCCATGCCGGCTAACACTGTAATGAGTGGCAGTTCGATCTCTTCGAATAGTTTCGTGCCTTGCTTCTCGTCCATCTCTTTCTTCAAGATCGGGTACAGACGCAGAGTCACGTCACAATCGGCGACGGCGTAAGCAGCGGCAGGTTCGAGCGGCACTTGATCGAACGTGATTTGCTTTTTGCCCGTGCCGATCAACTCTTTGATCTCCGTCATCTCTAATCCCAGCCGAATGAAGGCGAGATTTTTTAGACCCAAATTGCGTGACGATGGATCGGTGATGAACTCGGCGATCATCGTGTCGAAGCTAATCGGCGAGATCGTCAAGCCGTGACGTTTAAGCATCGTATAGTCGTAGCCGATGTTGTGACCGATCTTTTTTATTTTTGGATTCGTCAGTGATGGTGTGATTGCTTGGATAACTTCGGAGATTAGAAGTTGGGCGTTTGAAGTTTGATGTTGTAACGGTATGTAGTAGCCTTCACCTTCTTTGATCGAAATTGATATGCCAATGAGCTTGGCGCTGTTAGGGTCAATGCCAGTAGTTTCAGTATCAACAGAGATAATGGATGCGCTGTTGAGTTTGGCGACAAAGTCGTTGAGTGCTGGGAGATCGGAGATGACGTGGGGTCGGGTGATTTTTGAAATTGGAAGGGTGAGGCGAGGAGATGGCGTCCCTTTCACCTTGAGCGGTTCTTCGCCAAATAATCCAATCTGCGCGCTTTGCTCGGCTTCGCGCGCCGAGTCTTTATCCAGTATGCGTGCGCCGCCTTCGGGGAGTTTATTTAATAAGCTTCGAAACTCTAGGATGCGAAAGAGTTCGAGAACTTTTTGGCGATCAAAGTTGAGCGGGTTGCTCTTGAGACGCGGCGCTTCGCACGCTTCTAAATTAAATTCGAGCGGCACATCGGTGACGATGGTTGCCAGCTTTTGTGAGAGATAGGCATTGTCTTTGCCCGCTTCAAGTTTAGATTGAAAGCGCGGCGGAATCTTTTTGAGATTTTTGTAGATGGCGTCGAGCGAGCCGTATTCTTGAATCAACTGTGTTGCCGTCTTCTCGCCCACGCCCGACACGCCGGGGATATTATCGCTCGTGTCGCCGACCAACGCTTTGTAATCAATGTATTGCTTGGGCGTGACACCAAATCGCTCCTTCACTTCATCTACGCCATACACAACTGCTTCGGAAAGTTTTTGCCCGGCGAGTGAGACGCGAACTTTTTTGTCGCACAGTTGAAGCAGATCACGATCACCGGTGGAGATGATCACTTCTACGTTTTGCTTGGCGGCAATTTTGGCGACGGTGCCGAGAACGTCATCGGCTTCGTAACCTTCGGCTTCAAGGATGGGGATGTTGAAGGCGGCAACCACTTCGCGGATGCGTTCGATCTGTGTTCGCAGATCGTCGGGCATCTTCTCGCGTGTGCCTTTGTATTCTTTATAAAGCGTGTCGCGGAATGTTGCGCCCACATCAAAACTCACAGCGAGATAATCGGGTTTCTTCTCTTCGATGATGTTGAAGAGGACGGCGGTGAAGCCGTACGTGCCAGCCGTTGGCTCGCCGCTTTTGGTGATCCAGCGTCCGGTGTTCGTTCCGGCGCCGGTGAGGGCGAAGTAGGTGCGATAGGCGAGGGCGTGACCGTCAACGAGGTAGAGGGTGGACATAGTGAACAGTGATCAGTAATTGGTAATCAGTAATTGGTAATTGGAGATTAGAGATTGGAGATTGGAGCGTGTCGTTATAAACCGAACAGACTTTTTAAACGTTCGGAAACGGTGCGAGGACGACCTTATACTTGATCATTGAAGGGCTTGCCATCAGCAGGTGTGTAAATATTTTCTTCAGGCTCACTCAAATAGGCAAAAGCAGGATTACGCGCCGCAGCGTGTAACCATTCTACTTCGCTAATTTCATCGGCAAGCGGATAGAGGACGATCACTTTGACTCTC
>CAKKQG010000048.1:0-2383 GCA_919901875.1 Anaerolineales bacterium | reverse complement strand
TAGCAAGACGCGCGCGGCTTTTCTATCCCAGTTCTTTTCTCTGATATTCCACAAACTTTTCAATATCGTCCGGTGAAAATTTTTGCGCCGACGTTGCCCAATAGTTTTGCGCCCAGAAGATCCCCGGATGCGCGCCATGATCGCGAGCAAGGCGTGGAAACTCCCGTAACACTTTCTCCGACGAGTCGCGCATGATAGATCGAATCACGTAATCGGGCGCCTCGGTGGTGGGGCAACTTAAACTGATCTCGACATAACTCGGCTGAACATTGAGCGCGGTCACTTGCCAATCGTACGATGAAGCGATCTGCCGCAGCGTTGCGCTGAGATGGTCGCGCAGATCACCTTTGAGTTCGTTGTACGCCAGTCGCGGCACGATGAGGAATGTATAGGCCATTGAATACAAACCGTGCGCGGTGCGCTTAAGATTGGGCGGCGATTCCGTTAAAGGAAAAGAAGGAACTTCGGGAAGGGAAGGAAATGGATCGGGCGACGCAAAGCGGGGCGGCGACGATATGTCTTGGAGCGGCGGAGTCTCGATGCGCGGCGATTCGGGTTCAACCGTTTCGGTGATCGTTCTTGCCTCTTCCTTCGACGACGACTTTAAAATTCCTGCCGCGTGCTTTGCTTGTTTGCGGATCATGCTGAGCGGAGTCTGCGCTTGAAACACCATGGCGATAATTACATCCGACGTGACAAGAGTCGAATACAACAACTGCTCGCCGACAACTTGCACCTGCGCGCCGCTTTCATTCTTTGCCCAATGCTCGCTCACGCTGCGCAGCAAGACATTCACTTCATTCTGATTTAAATGCCCGGCACTGGCGATCAACGTCCGATCATGTTTGTTGATCAACATCGCCGCATTCGCCGCCGATTCGAGCGTGAGCGTGGTGAGGTATTGCGCCGCGCGATCCACATCTACTAATTTTGATTCTGATTTCACGGGAGCGATCAGCGGCTTGGGTGCGGGCGCGGCTTTTGGCGTGAGGGTGGAAACCGGCGACGGTGAGGCCGTCGGCGCGCGCGGCGGCGGGGGAGGCGGGGGCGCCACTTTGGCTGGCGCGGCAGCGATCGCCGATTCGTGTTGAATCGTTTTCTCCGGTGATGCTGTTCGCATTTTTCCGTGAACAGGTTTTGCTAAGGCCTCATCCACCATGGATTCGAGTTTGGGCAAGTAGAACGGTTTGGGCAGCGCGCCTTGAAGATCGAGGATGGTGGTGTCGCCCAACTCTTTCGCGCCGAAGGGCGGGATGACCATAATGGCGAGATTGGGTAAACGCGAGCGCAACCCCACGACCAGATCGCTTAACGAAAAGTCTTCCAGTTCTGATTCCACAATGGCGAGATCAAAGGCGGCATCCTTCGCCGCGCTTAACGCTTGCGCCCCCGATTGCGCGATGACGACCTTGAAGCGCCCGCTGGCTTCCAACGTTTGCTGAAGCATCATGGCGAACCCAATGTTAGGATCGGTGACGAGGATGGTGAGGCTCATGCCGAGAATTATACTCTTTCACGCGCCAGACTTCCGAAGTCTGCGAGACTTCGGAAGTCTTTGCAACGTCTCTCTACTATAATGTGCGGCATCTATGAAAATCAGAATCATCCCGCTTGCCTTGATTGTTTTGGCATTGTCCTCAATGCTCTTTGTGTCGCGCGTCGAACCCAATGGAACTCCCACATCTGCCTCAGCGCCCGCGCTCAAGATTTCGTCAACACCTTACAACCATTTCAACGGCGCGTTTTCGATTCGCTTACCCGAAGGTTGGCATGTCAATGAACGCGATGATGGGATTTTGGTCAGCGAGCCGAATGGCGGGGCGTTGATTGACGTGTTGCTGATTACTACGGGGAATGTCTTAAACTCGAAGGGGGTTGAGGTTTATGTGGATTCGGTGGAGACGAATTTTTTTTCGACGTTCTCTAATTACAAAGTGAGTGAGCGCATCTCGTTAGAACGTTGCGCGCAGGTGAGCAAGACATTGGAGTCGAAAGGTGTTGCCAAGAGTGTCGTCTCTTATTACTGTTATGCCGACGGCGTGATGAGCCAGCAGGATTTTTGGACAGATGCGGATCGTGCCGAGATATATTCCACGCTTTACGAAACCGTGACGAGTTCATTGAACGTGGATACGAAAGTGGTTAAAACTTTTCAACCTTACCGTGAGCGTTACGCCGCCGCCGATTCGCAAAAACGTTTCGAGTTTCAAGTGCCGTATAGTTGGAAGCATGACGTTGCTCAAGGCGTAGAAAAATTTACGTCACCCGATGAAGTGAATGTGTTATGGTATTCCGCCACGCCCGCCGAATCAGCGCTGAAGTGGCTCGGCGGTCAATTTGCCGGTGTCGGCATCACCGAAGATCGGGCGCAGAAAGATGGCAG
>CAKKQG010000047.1 GCA_919901875.1 Anaerolineales bacterium | reverse complement strand
CAAATTCCGACCCCGCAATTCAAAGCAGATAAGTGCAACTTGTGTGACGGTTACGCCGAGAGCGCCTGCGTCAAAGAATGTCCGACCCAAGCCTTGATTCGTATCCCCGCCGACGAGCGACTGCTTGATCTCAACGAGCAGTTGTATTACGAGACGGTTGGAAAATATTTTTCAAATGAAAAATGAAAAATGAAGAATGACAAATGAAGAATGACAAATGATAAATGGCAAATGGACAATTCACGCATCACGCATCACGAATCATTAATCTCTAATCTCTATGAACCACATCATCATCGGCAACGGCGCGGCAGGCGCAACGGCGGCAGAAGAAATTCGCAAACGCGATCCGCGCGGACACATCGTCATCGTCGGCGCGGAACCTTACCCCATGTATTCGCGTCCCGGGCTGGCGTACGTCATCACCCATCAAGTGTCGGATAAGCAAGTGATCGCCCGCAAGATGGAATGGTATGAGCAGAATCGAATCACACTGATACATGGTCGCGCGGTTCGCCTTGATTCGGCGGCGCGCACCGTCGCGCTCGATGACGGACGGACTCTGCAATATGATCGTTTGCTCATCGCCACTGGCGCGCGAGCGGTGCCACTGCCGAACCCCGGCGCAACGTTGGATGGCGTGGTGTATTTGGATACGCTCGACGGCACGAAGGAGTTGATGCAAAAAGCTAAAAGCGCAAAGAAAGCCGTGGTTATCGGTGGCGGCATCACCGCGCTGGAACTCGCCGAAGGGTTGGCGCATCAAGGGATCGAGACTCATTATTTTGTCCGCAAAGATAGCTTGTGGTCAGCCGTCTTCAACGAAACCGAATCGAAATTATTAGAGACGCGCATGACCGGTCACGGCGTGATCATTCATTACAACACCGAGATCAGCGAAGTGATAGACGACGGGGCGGGGCGCGTAGCGGGTGTGCGGCTGACGACTGGCGAGGCGTTGAAGTGCGAGATCGTTGGCGCGGCGATTGGAGTCAAACCGTCGCTCGACTTCGTGCAAGGGTCATCTTTCAAAATGGCCCGCGCCATCCTCGTCACCGAATATCTCGAGATGAATCTACCCGGCGTGTATGCGGCGGGCGACTGCGCGCAAATTTGGGATCGCTGGTCGAAGAAACATTTGCAAGACGTGTTATGGCCTTCGGCGATTGCCAGTGGACGCGCGGCGGGCGCAAACATGGCAGGCGCGCGTGAAGCTTTTGTCAAAGGTGTGCCGTTCAACGCTTGTCTACTGTTTGGTTTGCACATCACGGCGATGGGACAACTCGGCGGGCGTGATGGCGACGATGTGGAAGTGGTGCAACATTTAGATCGCGGATCGTCGCAAGTGTGGGCGACTCGCCCCGCGCCTTACGCCAGTGCCTGGACTCAAGACGGCGACAACACCATGCGCTTGGTGTTGAGCGATGACACTTTAGTGGGCGCGTTGATCGTCGGCGAACAAACGCTTGCCGATCCACTGCGTTATCTCATCGAGAAACAAATTGACGCGCGCGCCCTGCGCCCTTATTTGCGAAGCGGCGGCGCGGTGTTGAAGCAGCGGCTTCAACAATTTTGGCAAAGCCTGCGCGTGACAGAAACGGGCGGAGTGATTCGTAACTAAATCAAAAAAATTGTGCCGTCATTGCGAGGAGCGTTCTTTGCGACGAAGCAATCTCAAAGCCTGTCCTGAGCGAAGCCGAAGGGCGCGACCGAGATTGCTTCGCAAAGTGCGCTCGCAATGACGGAGTGGCTGAGTAGTTACCTTTTCCCGCACTCGCGGGAAGGTTGTTTTAAAAGCAAATGTTAAGGGTGTGTAATGGCGTGTAATAGAGTCGCTTCGTTGTCGTTGTATCAGTGGAAGGAGAAAAGTGATGTTAGTAAAACTCATTAAACTTTTTATCGCCTTGAGTCTCGCCGTGCCGCCCGCGCTCGGCGTGAGCGGTTATGCCTTGGCGGCAACCGCGCCGTTCGTGCCGGGCGACGCCCTCTTCCCGATCCAAAATTTTGCCGAGCAAGCGCGTGTGCAGTTAACGTGGGATGGAACGACTCGCACCGCGCTCTTATTAGATTTAGCCGAGCGACGCATGCGCGATCTACAAACGCGCAGTGGAAGCGATTACGAACTTGAAGCGTTGATCGCTTTGGACGCCGCCACCAATGACGCCTTCACCGCACTCTCCAAAATTTCAGCCGATCACTCTGCGCCGCTTCAATCTCGCATGGCGACATTGAGTGTCAACACACTCAACGTGATGAGCCGACTCAAAATTTTGCCAAAGACGAATCCCGACCTGCTCGCCAAAGCGCAAAATAAAATGCGGCAGATCGGTTTAGCGGCGTTAGGGCAAGGCAAGCCGCCAAGCCTTGCGCCCATCGCCGGTGGGTCGCCTTCCTCACCCAAAGGCTCAACGCCCACGCCGACTCCGAATACGAGCGTTGATCCGCGCGCGGTTCCCTTCATCGGCGCAGATGCTTCAATGCACAGTTTCTTTCCGCTCAATGGCAAACATGCCGCGCTCGATTGCTCGGCTTGCCATACCACCGGAACGTATAAAGGCACGACGAAACAATGTGAGTCGTGCCATGCCAACGTCAAACCGGCGAATCACTATAAAGGCGATTGCGCCAGTTGCCACAACGCCGCAGATTGGAAGAACGTTAAATTTGATCACGTCTTAGTGGGTGCGACAACAAATTGCGAGTCGTGTCATAGCAACAAGAAACCGGCGAATCATTTTGCGGGTGCGTGTGCCAACTGCCACAAGGATGCCACGAATTGGAAGAACGTGAAGTTTGATCATGCTTTGGCGGGCGCGACGACGAACTGCGAATCGTGTCACGCCAATCGCAAACCTGTGAATCATTATGCGGGCGCGTGCGCGAGTTGCCATAAGGACACGACGAATTGGAAGAACGTGAAGTTCGATCACGCGCTGGCGGGCGCAACGACGAACTGCGAGTCGTGTCACGCCAATCGCAAACCCATCAATCATTATGGCGGTGCGTGCGCGGCGTGCCACAAGGACACAACGAATTGGAAGAAGGTGCAGTTCAATCACGCGGTGGCGGGCGCGACGACGAATTGCGAGTCGTGTCATGCTAGTCGCAAACCGGCGAATCACTTTGCCGGTGCATGCGCGGCGTGCCACAAGGACACAACGAATTGGAAGAAGGTGCAGTTCAACCACGCCGTAGCAGGCGTGACGACGAACTGCGAGTCGTGTCATGCGAGTCGCAAACCGGCGAATCACTACGCGGGAGCGTGTGCCTCGTGCCATCAAGATACGGGCAATTGGAAGAACGCCAAATTCAATCATGCGGCGGCGGGCGCGACGACGAATTGCGAATCGTGTCACACCAATCGCAAACCGGCGAATCACTATGCGGGCGCGTGTGTCTCGTGCCACACCGATACGGGCAATTGGAAGAACGCCAAGTTCAATCACAGTTCGATTGGCACTACGGATTGTTCATCGTGTCATGCCAGTCGTAAACCGGCGAATCACTCGGCGGGCGCATGTAACGCTTGTCATAAGGACACCGGCAATTGGAAGAATGGCAAGTTGAGTCTCAGTTCGATCGGTGGCACGGATTGTTCATCGTGTCACGCCAGTCGTAAACCGGCGAATCAT
>CAKKQG010000046.1:2129-6377 GCA_919901875.1 Anaerolineales bacterium | reverse complement strand
AGTGGACAGGGGGGGAGTCGAACCCACGAACGGCGTAGCCGAGCTGATTTACAGTCAGCGTCCTTTGGCCTCTTGGATACCTGTCCGAGTTTTTAATGCGCGACGTTTACTA
This sequence comes from Anaerolineales bacterium, assembly GCA_919901875.1. Lineage (GTDB taxonomy): Bacteria > Chloroflexota > Anaerolineae > Anaerolineales > VGOW01 > VGOW01. The sequence continues at coordinate 6,265 of CAKKQG010000046.1, read as the reverse complement.
TACCAGAGCCGACGACGAGAGTTGAACTCGTAACCTATCGATTACAAATCGATTGCTCCGCCGATTGAGCTACGTCGGCAAGCGAAAAAAATACGCCTCACATTCTGGCGCGAGCAAGATTATACCTCACCCCTTTTGCGGCGGTCAATGATCAGATTCCGCTTAATGGAAGTGACCGCCTCCCCGGCGAATCTGCCCTTGACACCATGCCCACCCGCTTCTATCATCTCGTTACTATGATCAGCGTGACTGTTAACCAAATTCAACAACAAGGCAACATCGTTTCGCCAGCCTAAGGTCACGCCTTGTTCTATCACTCAATGCGCGATCTTCGGGTCGCGCTTTTTATTTTAAAGGAGATCACCATGGACATCACAATTTTACTTCGCGGCATCGTCATCGGCTTCTCCATCGCCGCGCCCGTCGGACCCATCGGCGTGTTGTGCATTCGCCGCACGCTCGGCGATGGTCGCACCATCGGATTCGCTTCGGGCATGGGCGCGGCAACCGCCGATGCGCTTTATGGATGCGTCGCCGCTTTTGGACTCACACTCGTTTCTGATTTTTTGATCGGGCAGAAATTTTGGCTGAGTTTGATTGGCGGATTATTCTTGATCACTCTCGGAGTTAAAACTTTCGCCTCACGCCCTGCCGAATCCGCTTCAGCAGATTCCCCTCGCGGGCGCGGACACGTCGCCGCCTACACCTCGACTCTGTTCCTCACCCTGACCAACCCCGCGACGATTCTTTCGTTCCTCGTCATCTTCGCCGGGCTGGGTATCGTCAACGAAACACGCAACTCCTTCGCCGCCTTCGTTCTTGTCGTCGGCGTGTTCATCGGTTCAGCCTTGTGGTGGCTTACTCTGAGTCTCGGTGTCGGGTTCTTTCGAGATCGGTTCAACACAACCGCGATGGCGTGGGTAAACCGAATCTCGGGTATTATCATCACCACCTTCGGCATTGTGGCGTTGTTCACCCTGATACGCTAACTTTGTTCATTGTCTCATTGTTCATTGTTCATTTATAATTTGATATATGTCCCTCACCCTTCAAGAAGTTCAACACATCGCCGAACTTGCCAAATTGAATCTCACCGAAGAAGAACAACTCCGATTTCAAAAACAGCTCTCCGCCGTTTTAGATTACGCGGCAGAGTTGCGAGCAACGGACACCTCAAAGGTTTCGCCGACGGCGACGGTGCTGCCGTTACGCACCGTGCTGCGCGAAGATGTGCCTCAACCCTCTCTGCCGCGCGACGAAATTTTGAAAAATTCTGCCGAACAAGAAGCGGGATGTTTTAGAGTTCCGGCGGTGATGGAATAAAAAAATGTATTCCGTATTGCGTATTACGTAATACGGAACACGCAATACGTATATGACTCTTCATACCCTCACGATAGCTGAAGCCGCCACTAAACTTCGCGCCAAAGAAACATCCAGCGTTGAATTGACTCAAGCCATGCTTAAACGCATTGAAGCGATCAACCCCAGCCTCAACGCTTATCTCACCGTCACCGCAGATGTTGCCCTCGAGCAAGCGAAGAAAGCCGATGAACGAATCAAAGCAAGCAACGCTTCGCCGTTAACCGGAATCCCGCTTGCCATCAAAGATGTGATCTGCACCAAAGATGTGGAGACGACGGCGGGATCAAAGATTCTTAAAGGTTATAAGCCGCCCTACAATGCAACGGTTGTTGAAAAATTAAACGGCGCGGGCGCGGTGATGCTTGGCAAAACCAACACCGATGAATTTGCGATGGGATCGTCCACAGAAAATTCTGCATTCGGAGTCACGCATAATCCGTGGGACGCGACGCGCGTGCCGGGAGGTTCCTCAGGAGGAAGCAGCGCGGCAGTGGCGGCGCGACTGGCGTTCGGTGGGTTTGGATCCGATACAGGCGGGAGCATCCGTCAGCCCGCGTCATTGTGCGGCATCGTCGGAGTCAAACCATCCTATGGAAGAGTCTCACGTTACGGATTAATCGCCTTCGCCTCATCGCTCGATCAAATCGGAGTCTTTGCCCACACCGCTGAAGATGCGGCGTTGTTGTTAAGTGTCATCGCTGGGCACGATCCCCGTGACGGCACCAGCATGACCACGCCCGTGCCAGATTATGTTTCGCTGTTGAAGGGTGACATCAAAGGTTTGCGAATCGGTTTGCCCAAAGAATATTTTATTGAAGGCACACAACCCGATGTGACGAAAGCCGTGAACGAAGCGGTGCGTGTGTTGAAGAGTTTGGGCGCAACGGTGCGCGAAGTTTCTTTGCCCAACACTAAACTCGCTTTGTCAACGTATTACATCATCGCCCCTGCCGAAGCCTCGGCGAACTTGGCGCGCTTTGATGGCGTGCGTTTCGGTCCGCGCGCCGATGCGCCGACGATGTGGGATGAATATCGCAAAACTCGCGGCGACGGTTTCGGCGCAGAAGTTAAAAGAAGAATCATGCTCGGCACGTACGCCCTCTCCGCGGGTTACTACGACGCTTATTATTTGCAAGCGCAAAAAGTTCGCACGTTGATCAAAGATGATTTTGATAAAGCCTTCAATGAGGTAGATGTGATCGCCTGCCCGGCTTCGCCGACCACCGCGTTTAAGATCGGCGAGAAGGCGGATGATCCGTTAGCGATGTATCTCGCCGACGTGTTCACGCTTCCAGCGAATTTAGCGGGCATCGCCGGACTTTCGGTAAACTGTGGCTTTGACGGTGACGGCTTACCCGTAGGTCTTCAACTATTGAGTCCGGCCTTCACCGAAGATCGAATCTTGCGCGTCGCGCATCAGTATCAGCAAGCAACAGAGTGGCATAAAAAATCGCCGCAGATATAAACGTATTCCGTAACCCGTATTGCGTATCAGTCATACGTAATACGAAATACGCAATACGCAAAATGATCTCATGCAAGTCGTCATCCCTCTCGCCGGTTTCGGCACGCGCCTGCGCCCGCACACGTTTACTAAACCCAAACCGCTGATCAACGTCGCGGGCAAACCCGTATTGGGTCATGTCTTGGAGATGTTCGAGAACATCAAGGTGGATGAATTTATTTTCATCACCGGGCATCTGGGCGATCAGATCGAAAACTACGTCAGCAAATTTCACCCCAATGTCAAAGCGCGATACTTTGAGCAGAAGGAGATGAACGGGCAATCCACTGCCGTGTATTTGGCGAAAGATATTTTAAGTGGACCGATGCTGATCGTCTTCGTGGACACCATCGTGGAAACCGATCTCTCACTTTTAGCGAATGAGGCGGCGGATGCCGTCGCGTGGGTGAAGCAGGTCGAAGACCCGCGCCGCTTCGGCGTGGCGTTGGTGGGCAAAGATGGTTACGTGACAAAATTAATTGAGAAGCCCGAAGACATGAACAATAATCTTGTGGTGGTGGGCTTCTATTATTTAAAAGACTCGCAAGCTTTTATGCGCGCCATTGAAGAACAAATGGCGAAGAACATCAAAACAAAAAATGAATACTTCCTTGCCGACGCGCTTCAGATTCTATTAGATAAAGGCATGAAGATGCGCGTCCAGCCCGTTGACGTTTGGGAAGATTGCGGCAAACCCGAGACCGTGTTGCACACCAATCAATATCTGCTTGAAAATGGGCGCGATAACAGCAAGTTGTTTGAAGGCAATTGCGATAACATCATCATCCCGCCTGTGCATATCGATCCATCGGCGCACATTACACGATCGGTGATCGGACCCAACGTGACGATTGCCGCCGGTTGCAAAGTGGAAGGCTCCATCATCCGCGACTCGATCATTGACGAGGGCGCGATGATTCAAACCGGGCTGCTTGCTCATTCGCTTATTGGCAAAGATGCGCGAGTCATCGGCAAGTATCGGACGTTCAATGTGGGGGATTCGAGTGAGGTGGGGTTTGAGTGAGTAAAAGGAAATAGATGGAAGCAGGGGAAACAAAGGAAAGAAATGGAACTCGTTAAGTGTCACTCCGAATACGAATACGCCGAGCGCCCCACGTCGTTGTGTTGGAAGGATGAGTGGCTGGAGATCGAAGCGATTGAACAACAGTGGCGCATCCCCGGCGGAAAATGTTTTCGCGTGCGCGTTAAAGACGGGCGCGTGTTTGAGTTGATGTACGGCGAACTGTATGATGAGTGGCGAATCAAT
>CAKKQG010000046.1:0-2029 GCA_919901875.1 Anaerolineales bacterium | reverse complement strand
TACGTTTCTAATCGTGTTAACACCGTTCCCCCTTCGGGCATCCGAAAATTTTTTGACATCGCCGCGACGATGAAGGATGTGATCTCACTCGGCATCGGCGAGCCAGATTTTGTCACGCCCGAACCGATTCTCAAAGCAGGCATCGCCTCGTTGCAGCGCGGCGAAACGCAATACACATCCAACTCCGGTATTTTAGAATTGCGTCAGAGTCTATCGAAGCATCTGCAAAAACTTTATGGCGTGAGTTACGACGCCGAAGAATTATTGATCACGGTAGGGGTGAGTGAAGCGTTGTATTTAGCGTTGACGGCGATTCTCAATCCGGGTGATGAGGTCATTGTTCCCGAACCGTGTTTTGTGGCGTACACGCCCGAAGTGATCTTCGCCGGTGGCAAGCCGATCACGGTGCCCACAACGGTAGCCGATCAATTTCAGGTGGCGGCAGCCGCGATTGAGGCGGCGATCACTTCCAGAACCAAAGCGATCTTAATCGGTTATCCCAATAACCCAACGGGCGCAGTGATGAGTCGTGATCGTTTGATCGAGATCAGCCAGATCGCCGAGAAGCACGATCTCATTGTGATCTCGGATGAGATTTATGATCGACTTGTGTATGGTTTTGATCATGTGTGTTTTGCCTCGTTGCCTAACATGCGCGCTCGCACGATCACGCTCGGCGGGTTTTCAAAAGATTATGCGATGACCGGTTGGCGCATTGGCTATGCCGGGGGTCCGGCAGAAATTATCGGCGCGATGCGGAAGATTCATCAATACACGATCATGTCGGCGCCAACGACGGCGCAACGGGCGGCGATGGAAGCGTTGGTGAGCGGCGACGACCATGTCAAGAAGATGGTGAACGAATATGATCGACGGCGCAAATTGATCGTGAGCGGTTTTAATCAATTGGGACTCGATTGCTTTGAACCGAAGGGCGCGTTCTATACCTTTCCTTCGATTGCGCGCAGTGGCATGAATGAAAACGAATTTTGTGAAAAACTTTTGCAGGAAGAACAAGTGGCAGTGATTCCCGGCTCGGCCTTTGGCGAGAGCGGCAAAGGTTTTGTGCGCGCCTGTTATGCCACCTCTTACGAAAAAATCGAGCAGGCGCTAAGTCGTATTGAAAAATTTATGAGACGGCATGGGTAAGAATGACAAAATTAAACACCGTTATACAAAGGAGAAATCTAATGCCTATTGATCAACTCAATGCCTTTCAGATGGCACAAAATCAATTTGATTCTATTGCGGCGAAGATCGATATCGCCAAAGACGTGCGCGAAGTGTTGCGCTACCCGGCGCGCGAATTTCGTTTTCAGATTCCGGTGCGCATGGACGACGGCTCGATCAAAGTGTTCTTCGGCTTTCGTGTGCAACACAGCGACGCGCGTGGACCGGCCAAAGGCGGCATCCGTTTCGCCGCGGACGAAACGCTCGACACCGTGCGGGCTCTCGCCATGTGGATGACGTGGAAGTGCGCGGTCGCCGACATCCCGCTCGGCGGCGGCAAAGGCGGCGTGGTGGTAGACCCTTCCACCTTGAGCGTCGGCGAGAAGGAACGTTTGTGTCGTGGTTGGATCGATCAGGTGTGGTATTTCATCGGTCCGCGTGTGGATGTGCCAGCGCCGGATATTGGCACCACCCCGCAAATGATGGCCTGGATGATGGATGAGTATTCCAAACTTGCCGGTCAATTCACACCGAGTGCTATCACCGGCAAACCACTCGGCGTGGGCGGCTCGTTAGGTCGCACCGAAGCGACGGGCTATGGCGTAGTGGATACGATCCGCGAAGCGATGAAACATCTCGGCATGAAGCCCGACAAAACTATCGCCGCCATTCAAGGTTTTGGCAACGTGGCGCAGTATGCCGCCATCGCCTATGTCAAAGAACTTCACGGTAAAGTAATTTGTGTATCGTGCTATGACCGCAACGATCACGCCTCGTATACCTATTCGCGCAAAGATGGAATCGATCCGGTATTTTTGCAATCAATCACCGATCAATATGGAACGATTGATCAAGGGAA
>CAKKQG010000045.1 GCA_919901875.1 Anaerolineales bacterium | reverse complement strand
CCGACTTTTACTAATACCGTTGTTCGGCGCGGCAGAAAAACATCCACGCGCGATCCAAATTTGATCAACCCGAGTCGCTCACCACGCTCCACTGTTTGAGTCGGCTTCGCCCAGCATACAATACGCCGCGCCACCAGTCCAGCGATCTGGCGCACAATAATTTTTGTCGAACCTGACTGAAGGGCAATTGTGTTGCGCTCGTTGACCTCCGAGGCATCGGCGAAGGCGGCATTCTTAAATTCACCCGCGCGATGTTCCATCCAACATACTTGCGCTTTAAACGGCGAACGGTTGACATGCACATCAAACAGCGAGAGAAAAATGCTGACGCGAGTCGCTTCACCGCCAATATGCTTATCTTCGACGACATCTTTGATCATCACCACACGACCATCCGCCGGTGAGACCAGCAACGTTGAATCATCGGGTGGCGTGCGTTCCGGGTCGCGGAAGAAAAGGAGAAATATGGCAAAGAGGATCATCATGATCACCGCGATCAGATTCGTCCAACCGTTGGGGAACGCCCACGCCAAGAGAACGCTCAAAATAAAAGCGGCGGCCGCCGCGAGGAGTTCACGTTCACATCCGCGAGCAAAGGGAAGTACTCGTTGTTTCATTTGCGATAAAACTCCATCACTTCCGCAGGCGGCACGTTGCGCCACACACGCTTAATGGATCGCTGCGAAAAGTTTTTCCACACGCTGAAACCGCGCCATGCCGGAGAAAAGTACGTCACCTGCATATAGGGTTTACCCGTTGTTAGCACCTCTGCCATCGCGGCGAAGATCGCGTCGCCAATAGACGCAGGCAAGCTGATAAAAGGGATCGCGCTCAAGACGCCGCCGACCTGATCGTGACGGATGTTTAAAGATGAAAGGATGTCGGAGAGTTTGGCGGCATCCCCTTCGACGATAGTGGCATTTGGAAAAGCGATCCGCAATCGCACTGCCATATCGTGATCAAGCTCGATGGCAATGATCGGATTTGACGGACGATCTACAAGAAGCTGTCGGGTGAAGACCCCTGTACCCGCGCCCAGCTCGACGATGTATTGACCCGAAGGGATCGACGGCAACGCCGCCACCATCGCCTGAGCCAGATGCCTGCTCGATGGTATAACCGCGCCCATCTGTTGATAGTGGGAGATAAATTTTTTAGTAAAGGCAAAGGTCTCGTTGAATTTTGTGGTCAATGTCATTCGCGGTTTATTCTCCGGGTCTCTCATAAAAACACAACATCGTGCTTCCGTATTTGCGTTAATCGACTAACACCAGATGAGTCCACACAAGTTTCTCATATTCTTTCGGATCGATCTGCACAATCGCCTGTCCGTCCGTAGCCGATAATGTTGAACACATTCTCTTTAACGCGATCCACGATCGGGCGCGTGCCGTCACCCGCTACGAACTTCAGCCGACGACCTTTTGCTAAACCGGCAATAACTCGAATACCTGCCATTTAAAATCTCACCGCGAAGACGCAAAGGGCGCGAAGTTTTTTATTTTCTTTGCGTTCTTCGCGCCCTTTGCGGTTTTCTCTTGATCACTCTTCAGCGATCTCCCTTGCTGCACGAAGATTCGCGCGCGGAGCTGTAACGGCGTAACGCGGGGTAGAACTGGCGAAGCTCCGCCAGCGCGCATTAGAATTACTATGACAATCCCCGTTTACATTTCCATTGGGTCGCCTATACACTGCGGCGGATGAAAAACAACTGGACCCCCGAAGAACTCGACGAAGAGTAGACGTTATTGCCTGATGAGCGCAAATTCCTTTACAAACATACCCTACGGGCAGACCATACTATCCTTGGTCTAGCCATCCTGTTCAAGTGTTTCCAATGTGAGGGTCGCTTCCCACGGACGAAAAAAGATGTGCCGCACGTGATTGTACGACACATCCCCAAGAGTCTCAACCTCTCGGTCAACGCTTGGCATCG